>JANYDY010000022.1 GCA_025363435.1 Betaproteobacteria bacterium | reverse complement strand
CGCGTCAAGGCTTACGAAGAAAAGAACGACGACTACAACTCGATCATGCTGAAAGCGCTGGCCGATCGCATGGCCGAGGCGTTTGCCGAGCTGTTGCATAAACGCGTGCGGCGTGAAATGTGGGCCTATGCAAAAGACGAGGCGCTCAGCAACCACGACATGATCGCCGAAAAATATCGCGGCATCCGTCCGGCGCCCGGCTATCCGGCCTGCCCGGATCACACCGAAAAAGCGGCTCTGTTTGAGCTGCTGCGCGCGCCGACGGTCGGCATTGAATTGACCGAAAGCTTTGCCATGATGCCGGCGTCGTCGGTCAGCGGCTTTTATCTGGCGCACGCGCAGGCGCAATATTTCGCCGTCGGCAAAATCGGCCGCGACCAGGTTGAGGACTACGCCAGGCGCAAAGGCATGACGGTTGCCGAAGTCGAGCGCTGGCTGGCGCCCAATCTCGGCTACGAACCGGCCTGAGCGCGATGGCCCGCTTGCACGCAAAATTTCCCGCTGCCGCGCGCTACCTCGCGCTGGCCGGCCGTGGCCGCAACGCATGGTGGCATTACGTGCTGGGCGCGTTCACCGTTATCTTCTTTTTCCAGTTGCTCGGTTTTGCGCCGTACTGGCTGATGATGCAGTTCACCGCATTCAATCCGATGCAGCAGTTCATCGCGCTCAATGTCGGTGAACTGATCGGGCTGGGCGGGCTCGTGATCGCGGTGGTGTGCGTGCATCGCCGCAGCATGCTGAGTTTGATTACGCCGTATGCACGCGTTGACTGGAGCCGCCTGTTGACGGGCGCGGCAGTGTGGGCGTTTTTCGCAGTGGTTTGCAGCGTGGTTGAAGCGTGGCTGTTTCCCGGCCGTTATCGTTTCACCTTTAATCCGGATGTGTTTTTCGCCTCGGCAGCACTGGCGCTGTTGTTGACCCCGTTGCAGACTGCAACCGAGGAACTGCTGTTCCGCGGTTACGTCATGCAAGGCTTGAGCCTCTTGTGTAAGCGGCCGTGGTTGTTGATGCTGGTCAGCGCCGCGTTATTCACGCTGCCGCATGCGGGCAACCCGGAAGTCGATGCTGCGCCATGGCTGGTGCTGCCGCAGTACTTCATCATCGGCGTGCTGCTGGCGGCGGTAACCTTGAAGGACGGCCGGCTCGAACTGGCCATCGGCATACACGCGGCGAACAATCTGTTTACCGGCATCGTCGCCAACATCGAGCCTTCGGTCATCAGCACCAATGCGGTTTTCACTTCCGAGTTTGACCCCGCGTACGCACTGGTCGCGTTGGTGGCAGCGAGTGCGGCGACCTGGTGCGTGTTATTTCGCACGCGCCGAGACGGCTTCTCGGCGGGTGAACTCGCGCAATTTGAAAACGACGGCTATGTGGTGGTGCGCCGGCTCGTCGATTCAACCAGCTGCGCCATCATGCTGTCAAAAGCAAAGCTTGATCTCGCGGTTGCCGCCGCGCCGCTTGAATACGAATCCGAAACCGGCTATCCGGGTGCGCCGGCTTCCCTCGATGCGCCCGGCGGACGCACGGTGCGCCGCTTGTTGCAGGCCTACGCGCGCAGCGCGGTGCTGGCGCGCTGGCTGATTGCGCCAGTGCTGGCGTTGCGCCTGCGCCAGTTGCTCGGCGCACGCATTGTCATGTCGCAGGCGCATCACAATTGCGTGATGACAAAAAATCCCGGCTTCAGCAGCGCTACACACTGGCATCAGGACATCCGCTACTGGTCGTATCAGCAGCCTGAGCTGGTATCGGTATGGACGGCGCTCGGCCGCGAGCACGCAGGCAACGGCTGTCTGCGCGTGCTGCCGGGCACCCACCGCATGGTGTTTTCGCCGGAGCAATACGACGGCGACATATTCCTGTGCCCCGAACACGCCGGCAATCAGAAATTGATAGAGACCCAGCAGATGGTCGAACTCGACACCGGCGACGTGCTGTTTTTTCATTGCCGCCTGTTGCACGCGGCCGGCGACAATCGCAGCACCGACACCAAGTTTTCACTGGTCTCGACTTATCACGCTGCAGCCAACCGGCCGCTCGCCGGCACGCGTTCGGCATCGCTACCCGACATTCCGCTGTAACGACGCCGTAGCCGCTGGCGCTACAATGCTGTTCTGAATCCCGAATCCTGCATCGAATGCATATCCACATCCTCGGCATCTGCGGCACCTTCATGGGCGGCATCGCCGCTATCGCGAAGTCCGCCGGCCACACGGTCACCGGCTGCGATGCCAATGTCTATCCGCCGATGAGCACCCAGCTCGAAGCGCAGGGCATCAAGCTGATCGAAGGATTCGACGCGGCGCAGGTCAAACTCGCGCCGGACGTCTATGTGATCGGTAATGCCGTCACGCGCGGCAACGCGCTGATGGAAGAGATACTCAACCGCGGCCTGCCTTATATTTCCGGCCCGCAGTGGCTGGCTGAAAACGTTTTGCGCGGACGCTGGGTGTTGGCGGTTGCGGGCACGCACGGCAAGACCACAACAACCTCCATGCTGGCGTGGATACTCGAACACACCGGGTTGGCACCGGGCTTTCTGATCGGTGGCGTGCCGGAGAATTTCGGCATCTCAGCGCGCCTGCCTGGTGTGCCGCCCGCGCAAGTGAAAGCAAAGGACGAGCGCTCGCCATTCTTTGTCATCGAAGCCGACGAATACGACACCGCTTTTTTCGACAAGCGTTCGAAGTTTGTGCACTACGCGCCGCGCACCGCGGTGTTAAACAATCTCGAATTCGATCACGCCGATATTTTTCCGGACCTCGCGGCAATTGAAACGCAGTTCCATCACCTTGTGCGCACGGTGCCCGGTAACGGTCTGATCGTTGCTAACGCGGAGGCCAGCCTTGAACGCGTTATCGCGCGCGGCTGCTGGACGCCGCTCGAACGTTTTTCCAGTAATGATGGCTGGCAGTGCGATGCGCAATCGGCCGACGGTCGTTTTGCGGTGACGCTCGCTGGCAAAGCGCAGGGCGAGGTGCAATGGGATTTGCTCGGCGCGCACAATCAGCACAACGCGCTGGCGGCAATCGCCGCGGCGCGCCACGCCGGCGTGCCGGTGGCGGCGTCGATCGCGGCGCTCACCGAATTCAAGAACGTCAAGCGCCGCATGGAAGTGCGCGGCGTCGTCGCCGGCATTACGGTCTACGACGATTTTGCGCATCATCCGACCGCGATCAAAACCACGCTCGCCGGTCTGCGCAGTAAAGTCGCGAATTTGCGTAAACCGGCGCGCATCCTCGCCGTACTCGAACCGCGTTCGAACACGATGAAACTCGGCGTCATGAAAGATGCGCTGCCCGCCAGTCTCACCGATGCCGATCAGGTGTTTTGCTACGCTGCCAACCTCGGCTGGAATCCGGCAGAAGCGTTAACGCCGCTGGGTGCACGCGCCGTCACCGAACAGGACATGGGCAAACTCGTCGAGAGCATCGCGCGCTTTGCGCAGCCCGGCGATCACGTGTTGATCATGAGCAACGGCGGTTTCGGCGGCGTGCATGACAAACTGCTCGGGCGTTTGCGGGAACTCCATGGCGGATAATCTCAACGATCTCTCGCTCATCATCAAATCGCATTTTCCGCTGGTGCAGGTCGAGACCAGTGAGGAAGTGCGCATGATGCGTTTGCTCGAACGCATCTCCAATCTGGAGAACTGGCCGCTGTTCGTGTGGACGGTGGCCGACGGCCTGAAACGTTTTCCGCGCACCGACGTGGTGCCCCAAACGTACGAGTTTCGCGATGCGCTGCGCCACATCGACAAAACGCCGCAGAACGGCATTTACGTGCTGCTTGATCCGCAGCCCTATTTCGACGACCCGGTCAACGTGCGCCTGATCAAAGAGATCGCGCAGGAATATACAAAGACGCCGCGCACGCTGGTGTTCGTCAGCCAGCAGGTCGATGTGCCGGTCGCATTGCAGCGCATGTGCGCGCGCTTCGCGCTGCCGCTGCCGACCGCGCAGGAAATCCGCGAACTCATCAAACAGGAAGCGCAGTTGTGGGAGCGTGAGAACGGCCAGCCGATCAAGGGCCAGCAGCAGGCGGTGGAACTGCTGGTGCAGCATTTGTGCGGCATGTGCCAGGACGACGCGCAGCGCATGATCCGCCAGGCGGTTCGCGATGACAACGCCATCACCATGGAAGACATTCATCGTGTGCTGCGCTTCAAGCGCGAATCGCTGGGCGATGGTGGGCTGCTCGATTTCGAAATCGACAGCGGCAGTTTTGCCGACGTCGGCGGCTTGAAGAATCTGAAACGCTGGCTCGAATTGCGCCGCCCTGCGTTCACTGGCGACGCGGCCAAACTCGGCGTCGACGTGCCCAAGGGCGTGCTGCTGCTCGGCGTGCAGGGCGCGGGCAAAAGCCTGGCGGCGAAAGCCATCGCCGGTTCCTGGGGCGTGCCGCTGATGCGGCTCGATTTCGCCGTGCTCTATAACAAATTCAGCGGCGAGACCGAACGCAATCTGCGCCAGGCGCTGAAACAGGCCGACGCGATGTCGCCGTGCGTGCTGTGGATAGACGAAATCGAGAAGGGTCTCGCGCAGGACAGCGCCGGTGGCGACGGCGGCGTGTCACGCCGCGTGCTGGGCACCCTGCTGACGTGGATGGCCGAACGCAAGTCGCGTACCTTCATGGTTGCCACCTCGAACGACGTGTCGCAACTGCCGCCCGAACTCTTGCGCAAGGGCCGCGTCGACGAAATGTTTTTCGTCGATCTGCCCGAAGAGCCGATACGCGACGAGATCTATCGTATTCATCTCAGGAAACGCAATCAGGATCCCGCGCAATTCGACGTTGCCATGCTGGCGGCTGCAGCAGCGGGTTTCGCTGGCGCCGAGATCGAGCAGACAGTCGTCGCCGCGATTTACGAAGCGCTGTCGCAGAAAAAACTGCTCGCCACCGAACACGTACACAACGAAATCGGCCGCACGCGGCCGCTGTCGGTGGTGATGGCCGAAAAAGTGGAAGGCTTGCGCGAGTGGGCGGCGGGGCGGACAGTTAGGGCGGATTAGGGCTACTGCGTACTTCGCAGTGGCTCGGCCAGCGAGGATAAATAGCGACAACTAATATAGTGGCCACGTTCTTGGAGCGTATGCAGCAAGTTTTTTTTGCCGCGTTTCAATCTCTGCGACGCCCCATGTCTTGAATTCTTTACCAATCATCTTCGTAAGTAAGAAAGGGGACTTTAAGAGGGTGCCTTTTTTCTTCGAAAAATCCTGTCGATCAATAACCACATTTTTGGACGCCTGCAAAAGCGCAAGATTTCCGAGCCTATGCGCATGTGTTTCCACGTCTTGTTCGCTGGCTTTCCATTCTGCGCACACAGTTTGCGGCATGACATGTTCAAGATTTACTGCGTCCGCATCATCGTTCGGGATCCAAGCGGGTTCCTTGCTACCTTGCGCACTTTGTTCGAGGCAACGCAGGTAGTACCGAGCAGTTCGACTTACCTTCACTCGCAGTGCTTCAAAATAAGATCGAAACTCGGCATCTGTGGGAATTGTTGTGCCTGCTGCCGTTAGAAGCGCTTTGTAATTTTTTATTTTTCCTGCATTCACATCGTGCGCCAAGTTGGCGTAAAAAGTATCTAAACGCCCCGCTTTGCTGCCCCCCGCGATAGCCATCCTGACGGCCCATGAAACGAGACCTTTATAGGCCACAAGCAATTGTGAGGCGTTAAAATTCTTTGCGGTTGAAAGAAGTAAAGGCCTCATTTGTTTTACATCCAATTCTGACAATGTTCGAATTGCATTCCGGATTTGAGGAGGATATGTATTCCATTTCGGATGTTCTGGATTAAATAACGCAGAATAGTCGTTAGCCATTTTTTCTAGATCTGCCAACATTTTTATCGCGTTCACCGGTCCTTTGGATTTTTCTGAAATCCGATCGAACACTTCTTTTTCGCGTGTCATGCCATAAAGAATGCACGCGACCCATCTTACGTACTCCATTACGACGTCATCTCTATCGCTTATGGACTCGATGATCCCTCTCATGGAAGACCAAGCGCGGTGCGCTTCATCAGCGCGTTTTCCGGCCTCTTGAAATAAATGGTTTTTTACCAAGTCTACTTGAGATGTTTTTATGCCACGATCATTTAACGTCTCAAACATGATAAATGCCCATGTCGGATCTGGAACCTTTAAAACTAGTACTTTCGCGCAGTTCAAAAGATAGCGTCTCCACTCCAATAGGGTTTCGGGAAACCCCTTTCCGACTTGGCTTTGCAAATCCGAGAAATATTTATAAGCAGTCTGGTAAGCCCCCCTCAGAAGCTCATGCGACGTAAGTTTTGGCTTCAAATCTTTGGGTCGGTTTGATGGGCGAAGAATTATCTGATGGTAAAAGTAATGGTTGTCATCTGCGTTAAGCGTCAACCGCGCCACCTCTTCGGCGGAATCGGGATCGATCAAAAAAATAAAATCCTGTTCAATGCTGCTTGCACGTTTTTCCTCATTCATTTTGAGAAACATGTCGCGCATAACGCAAAAAATTATTGTGGTTGTTGCTAACCTTTGTTGGCCGTCCGCGATTTCCCATTCTTCTTCGCCGCATTTGGTCATGACGATAGTTCCCATGAAATAGGACTGACGGCGAATGCGCATCGCATTCGCCAAATCCTGCAACATGTCTAAAACATTATCTTCTTGCCACTTATATTCACGCTGATTCAAAGGCACTTTGAGCCTATTGCCTTTTAATACGCTGGCAAGTCCTGCCCCACTATCTAAATTAAAGTCATTATTCATAGAATATTTTTATCCCAGCAAAGAATGTGGTCATGTTAACCGAGTCGGAACAAGTCGCCATTTCAAATCTTAAAAGCCAATTGCAGCACCGTCGCTGCGCGGATCAAACCCGGCTTCGAGTGTGCCATCGGCATGCCGCGCAATACCGCCGGCATGTCCCATGGTTTCGTCGTATGCCTGCAAGATCTCGACATCGTGGCCGCGGCGTTTGAGCTCGGCAACGAGTGCCGGATCGAAACGCGATTCGAGTTTGAGGCTGTCACTGGCCTGACCCCAGGTGCGGCCAAGCAGCCAGCGCGGCGCGCTGATCGCCTGTTGCATGCCCTGCCCGAAGACGGCGTAGCGCGTAAACACTGCCGCCTGCGTTTGCGGCTGGCCGTCGCCGCCCATGGTGCCGTAGACGACGACGCGGCCGTCGTTCAAGCGGGCCAGCGCGGGATTGAGCGTATGAAACGGTTTGCGCCGCGGCTTTAAAAAATTCAACGCGCGTTCGTCGAGCGAGAAACTGCAGCCGCGGTTTTGCCAGTTGATGCCGGAGTTGCCGAGCACGACGCCGCTGCCGAACTCGTGATAGATGCTCTGGATCATGCTGACAGCGCGACCGGCGCTATCGATCGCACCCATCCAGACGGTGTCGCCGCGGTTTGACTTGGCGCCCCAGGGCAGAGCCTGATCGCGTTTGATCGCCTCGACCTGTGTGGCGAGCGTTCCGCGGTCAAGCAACTGGTAGGTATCCACCGTCATGTAGGCGGGGTCGGTGATGTGGCGGTCGCGTACCAGAAAAGCCTGCTTGGTTGCCTCGACGGCGAGATGCACGTGATCGGCGCTGTCGGCTTCGATTTTGTCGAGTCCGAGCTGATCGAGGACGCCCAGGATCATCAGCGAGATCGTGCCCTGTGTTGGCGGCGCCATGTTGTAGAGCGTGCCGAGGCTGTGCGTGAGTGACACCGGCGCGCGTAGCTCGGCGCGGTGGCTTTCAAGATCGGCGAGTGCCAGCGGGCTGCCGAGGGCGGCGAGATCGCCGGCGATGCTGCGCGCCAGTTCGCCGTCGTAGAAATCATTGATCCCGTTCTTGACGAGCTGGCGCAACGTTGCGGCGATGCGCGGTTGCTTCAAAATCGAGCCGGGCACAGGCGCGGCGCCATTGACCAGAAATCGCTCACTGAATCCCGGCAGGTTTTTTAGCTCGGTTAGCCGCGCCGCGCTGCAGTTGGCCTGACTTTTTGTCACGCTGATGCCGTTGGCGGCGTGATTGATCGCATCATCGAGCAGGCGCGCGAGCGGCATGGCGCCCGACCAGTGTTGTTTCGCGTAATCGAGCGCCATTGCCCAACCCGAAATGGTGCCCGCGGCGGTGTTGGCGGCAAGTGCGCCGCGCGACGGGATCGCGTCGAGCTTTTGCTCGCGATAGAAGGCGGCCGTCGCGCGCGCCGCCGCGCGGCCGCAGGCGTCGAACGTGATCACATCGCGGCCGGGTTCGTGTACCAGCCAGAAGCTGTCGCCGCCGATGCCGTTCATGTGCGGATAAACGACCGAGATGGTGGCTGCTGCGGCGACCATGGCTTCGAGCGCGTTGCCGCCTTCGCGCAGAACGGCGAGGCCGGATTCGGCGGCGAGCGCATGCGGCGCGACCACCATACCGTGTTTTGCGTACGTGGATTCTGTCGTCATCAGCGGCCCTGCAAGATTGAAGTGCGTCGATTATATGCTGCGCGCCGGCGCGGGTAGAATCAGGCCATGCACAGCGCGATGATTTATATCCATGGCTTCAACAGCTCGCCCGATTCGTTCAAGGCGCGCTTGTTGCGCGGTGCGCTGGCCGAGCGCGCGCCGGCGATGAAATTTATTGCGCCGGCGCTGCCGCATGCGCCGGCTGCCGCCGCGCGTCTGCTCGATGCGCTGGCCGGCGAGCATCCGCAGGCGCTGCTCGCCGGCAGTTCGCTCGGCGGTTATTACGCAACCTGGCTGGCCGAACGCCACGATTTGCGCGCAGTGCTGATCAACCCGGCGGTGCGGCCCTACGATTTGCTCGAAGGGCATGTCGGACCGCAGAAAAATTTTCATACCGGCGTAGCCTATGAATTCACGCTTGCGCATGTCGGGGAGTTGCGCGCGCTTGAAGTCGAGCCGGTTACGCCGCAGCGTTATCTCTTGATGGTTGAAACCGGCGACGAGGTACTCGATTACCGGCAGGCGGTGGCGCGCTATCGCGGCGCGCAGCACTGCGTGGTCGAGGGCGGCGATCACGGCTTCAGTGATTTTGCGCAGTATCTTGGTATGGTGTGTGAGTTCGGACGGTTTTGAAAGGAAGAATGATGCTGAGAATTTGCGGTGGCAGATATTTGTTTTTTGCGCTGCTGTGCATGAGCGCATTGCTGGCGGGTACGGCGCAGGCGCAGAAATGGAGCACGCTCGCGCCGTTTCCTGTGCCATCGGAAGAGCTCTACGGCATCAGCGTTGGCGGCAAGCTTTACGTATTCGGCGGTCAGGAGCTCGGCTGGAAGTCGCTGGGCATGGTTTACGAATACGATCCGGCGGGTGATCGCTGGAACAGGAAGAAAGATATGCCGTTGCCGGCACATCACACCGCATTGGCAGAACTCGACGGAAAAATCATTGTTGCCGGCGGCTTCATTGCGCCGCGTGCTGAAAACAAGGGAAACCCGCCGGGATGGGAGCCGATCGACAATGTATGGGAGTACGATCCGCGCAGCGATGCCTGGAGTGCGCTGGCGCCGCTGCCGTCCAAGCGCGGCTCGGCGGTCGCCGCGGTGGTGGCAGGCAAGGTTTACGTGATCGGCGGCGCCGCCAATCATCCCGGCTCGAATGAGTCGTTTATCGATCGCACGCGCGGCCGGCCGAGTTTGCATCGCGCGGTGGCAAGCAATGAAGTGTATGACCCCGTGACGAAGGCCTGGGCCGGCCGCAATCCGATGCCGACAGCGCGTAACCATGCGGCGATCGGCGTGGTTAACGGGAAAATCTATGTCATTGGCGGGCGCGTTGGTTCGGTGTTCATGAGCACCGGTAGCAATACCGATATTGTCGAGGAATACGATGCGGCGGCGGATCAATGGGGCGGCCTGCGCGCACCGATGCCGACGCCGCGCAGCGGCGGCGCCTGGGGCGTGCATAACGGCCGCATCTATTTCGCCGGCGGTGAAGGCCGCAGCTACCAGTTCAGTGCGGCGTTCAAGGCGGTTGAGGCGTATGACGCCGCGGCCAACAGCTGGAGCATACTGCCGCCGATGCAGGTGCAGCGGCATGGACTCGCCGGCGCGGTGATTGGCAATTACCTGCATTTGGTCAGCGGTGTGGTGCAGTCGCAGTCACCGTTGCCCGGCACCAGCCTTGCCACCGGGATACATGAGGTGCTTGAATTGCCGAATGGCAGGTAATAAAAGTTCGGCGTAGGATGGCGTGCGCTTTAATTTTTACAGCGGAGGAAAAATGGTTTCAAAAATAAATTGCTTGCGGCAGGTCATTGCCGTGTTGGTGCTCGGGCTTGCCTGCAGCGGTATCGCGCAGGCGCAGAAGTGGGTAAAACTGGCAGCGTTTCCGGATGCGTCGGAAGAACTCTACGGCATCGGTTCCGGCGGCAAATTGTATGTGTTCGGCGGACTTGCGCCGGGTTGGACGCCGAAAGGCCTGGTCTTCGAATACGATCCGGCGACCGAGAAGTGGACGAAAAAGAAAAACATGCCGCTGTTGTCGCACCACGTCGCGACGGCCGAATTCAACGGCAAGATTTACATCATCGGCGGTTTCGTCAAACCGGCCAGCGGCCCGTCGGCATGGCAGCCGATCGACAATTTGTGGGAATACGATCCGGCCTCAGACAATTGGAAGGCGCTGGCGCCGATGCCGACCAAACGCGGTTCGCCCAATGCGGCCGTCGTCAACGGCAAGATTTATGTGATCGGCGGTGCGGGGTTGAGTCCCGGCGCCAAGGAAACCGCTTTGCATCCCGCGCGCCCGCAACGTGTGCTTGGTACCAATGAGGTTTACGACATTGCCGGCAACAAGTGGGAAACCAAAAGCCCGATGCCGACGACACGCAATCACGCTGCAGTCGGCGTGGTTAACAACAAGATCTACATCATCGGTGGCCGCGTCGGCAACGCCTTCATCACGCGCGCAAGCAACACTGATGTGGTCGAGGAATACGATCCGGCAACCGATCAGTGGGGGCCGCTGCTGGCGCCGATGCCGACGGCGCGCAGTGCCAGCGCCTGGGGCACTTACAAAGGCAAAATCTACGTTGCCGGCGGCGAAGTGCGCACCGATCGTTTTTCCGGGACCTTCCGCGCGGTCGAGGCCTACGACCCGGCGACCAATCGCTGGACCTCGCTGCCGCCGATGGAGGTAGCGCGCCACGGTCTCGCCGGCGATATCGTCGGCGCGCGTTTCCATCTCGTCAGCGGCAACGTGCAGTCGGGCGGCCCCGAGGGCATGTTGATCGCTACCGATGTGCATGACGCGCTGGAGCTCGAAGCGGGCGGCAAATAATTCAGTTGTCGCGCAAAAAGGCCGTGTGCGGAAGCACACGGCCTTTTTATGGTCATGCGGGTCATGTCTGCTGGGCTATAATCCGCGCCTTTCCCGCATAGTGCGCGGCGCGTAGCGGTTTCCCACATGAATGTATTTTACGAAGAGGACGGCGGCTTCAAGGTCGGCGCCATCCTCGCCGACAACGCCACCTCGCTGCAGGTCGAGGCGCCGCACGGCAAGCGCTCCAAAATCAAGGCGTCTGCCGTGTTGCTGCGTTTTGAGCAGCCGGCGCTGTCTGCGTTCATGGAGGCAGCACAACGCACGGCCGACGGGATCGACGTCGATTTCATGTGGCAATGCTGCGGCGCTGACGAATTCGAATGCGAAACCCTGGGCCGTGAATATTTCGGCCATGCGCCGAGCCCGCTCGAAGCGGCCGGACTGCTGCTGCGTTTGCACGGCGCGCCGATGTATTTCTACAAAAAGGGTCGCGGTCGCTATAAAGCCGCACCCGCCGAGGCGTTGAAAGCAGCGCTGGCGAGCGTCGAGAAAAAGCGCCTGCTCGCCGAGCAAAAGCAGACTTATATCGATGAACTCGCGGCCGGCCGTCTGCCGGCATCGTTCAAGCCGCTGATCGCGCAGCTGCTCTATGCGCCGGACAAAAACAGCCTCGAATGGAAAGCGCTTGAAGTCGCCAGCGAGCAGTTGAAGCTGCTGCCGGCGCGTGTGTTTGAGCGCTGTGGCGCGCTTGCCTCCCCGCACGACTATCACCTTGGCCGTTTCCTGTTCGAGCATTTCCCGCAGGGTACGGCGTTTGCAGATGTGCCTGCCTTAGCGATGCCGGCGGATTTGCCGCTCGCGGAAGCGCCGGCATTCAGCATCGATGACGAAACGACCACCGAGATCGACGACGCGTTTTCGGTGCAAACGCTGGCCAATGGCAATACACGTTTCGGCATCCATATCGCCGCACCCGCACTAGGTATCGCGGTCGATTCGCCGCTCGATGTGGCGGCGCGCGCGCGCCTGTCGACCGTTTATTTCCCCGGCGACAAAATCACCATGCTGCCGCCGGCGGCCATCGATGCATTTACGCTGCTGGAGGGCGCGGCGCGGCCGGCGCTGTCGCTGTATCTCGAAGTGGATGCCGCGGGCGCCATCGTCTCGACGCACAGTTTGTGTGAGCGCGTGACGATTTCTGCCAATTTGCGCCATGGCGAACTTGAAAGCGTGTTTACCGTGGAAGCGCTTACTAACGGCGGCGTTGAACACCGGTTTGGCAGGGAAATTACGGCGCTGTGGCGGCTGGCCCTGCAACTGCAGGCGGCGCGCGGCAAGGCCGACGCGAACGAACAGCAGCGCGTCGAATACAACTTCTATGTGAACGACGGCCGCGTGCGCATCGTTGAACGCCGTCGCGGCTCGCCGATTGACAAGCTGGTGGCGGAAATGATGATCCACGCCAACGCCGAGTGGGGGCGCGCGCTGAGCGAGGCCGGATTTGTTGCCGCCTATCGTGCGCAGACCGGCGGCGTGGCGCGCATGACTACAGTGCCGACGCCGCATGACGGCCTCGGCGTGCAACAGTATGCGTGGGCGAGTTCGCCGCTGCGGCGCTATGTTGATCTGCTCAATCAGCGCCAGTTGCTGGCGCTGTTCACGCCGGCGCCCGCAGTGTATGCGCAGGGTGCCCCCGAGCTGCTGGCGGCGCTGCGCGAATTCGAACTCGCCTACGACAGCTATGCCGAGTTTCAGCGCATGATGGAGCGTTATTGGTGTCTGCGCTGGATCGAGCAGGAGCAGGCTGCAGAGCTTAACGCGACAGTGATACGCGACAATCTGATACGTTTCGACCGCCTGCCGCTGGTGATCCGGGTGCCCTCGCTGCACGATGTCCAGTCAGGGGCAAACGTGCGTATCGCCTTGTCCCGCCTCGATTTATGGGAATTGTCGGTACACCCCGAATTCGTCGCAATTAATGCCCCGGAGGGGGCAGGCGAGACGCTATAAATAACCTTAAATAGACGTTGCAAAGTATTGTGATATAAGGTATTTTATGGTTATTCGTTGATGTGTCCTCAAAATTCGAGGCGACGCAGTTGCGAGTGCCGACATGAGTGCAATTGGCTTAACCAAGAACCTGCTGCCGGGAAGAATCTGGATCCCGCTCGAGAATCTGCCGCTGGCAGAGCGCTGGCGTACGTTCCAGCGCAAGTGGTTCGCACTCGACTACGAAACCCGTTTTCAATACGCCGTGCTTGCTTCGATGCTGTTGCACGCCTTCGTACTGTTCGGCATCACCTTCAGTCCGCCCGATCTGTCGAAGCTCAGCAATTTCGCGCCCGCGCTGGAGATTGTTCTGGTCAACGCGAAATCAAAGTCGCGCCCGCATCAGGCTGACATTCTCGCCCAGCACAATCTCGATGGCGGCGGCACCACCGATCTCGATCGTAATGCGAAGAGCCCGCTGCCGGTGTCGAGCAATGATAAACATATGGCCGAAGTGGCAATGGAATCGAGCCGCCAGCAGCAGTTGGAGCAGGAAGCGCGCAAGCTCATGACGCAGGTCAATTCACAGACCAAAATCGATTCCGCGGCGCCGCAACCGCAGCAGCAGACCGAAACGAAGGTCGCGCCGACCGCGCAGGACATCATGAACAAAAGCCTCGAAATTGCGCGGCTTGAGGCGCAGATATCGAAGGACTGGGACTCTTATCAAAAGCGCCCGCGCCGGCAATTCGTCGGTGCGCGTACCAGCGAATATCGCTTCAGCCGTTACATCGACGACTGGCGCTTGAAAATCGAACGCATCGGCACGCTGAATTATCCGGCGGCCGCACGCGAGCAAAAAATCTTCGGTAGTCTGCAGTTGACCGTGTCGATCCGGCCTGACGGTGTGGTTGAGAACGTGGAAATCAACCGTTCGTCCGGGCGCAAGATACTCGACGAGGCAGCCATACGCATTGTGCATATGGGCTCGCCGTATGCGGCATTTCCGCCGGATATCGCAAAAGACACAGACATTCTCAATATCACGCGGACGTGGATTTTTACGCGCTCCGATCAACTGGCGACAGAGTGACGCTTTAGAATAGCGGGATGACTGACCGCTACGCTGTTGTGGGCAACCCCGTCGCTCACAGCCTTTCCCCGCAGATACACGCCGCCTTCGCGCGCCAGACCGGCGCCGATCTCGAATACACGCGCCTGCTGGCGCCGCTCAACGGTTTCGCCGATTGCGTCAAAACGTTTCGCGCGAAGGGCGGGCGCGGCGTCAACGTCACGCTGCCGTTCAAACTCGACGCGTGGCAACTGGCGACGCGGCGCAGCGAGCGCGCCGAACAGGCACAGGCCGTAAACACGCTGCATTTCGACGGTGCGCAGATTGCCGGCGACAATACCGATGGCGCCGGTTTGATCCGCGACATTGAAATGAACCGCGGTTTTGCCATCGCCGGCAAACGCGTGCTGCTGCTGGGCGCCGGCGGTGCCGCGCGCGGCGTGCTGCTGCCGCTGATCGAACGCCAGCCCGCCGCCCTGATTATTGCAAACCGCACATTCGACAAGGCGCATGAACTCGCGGCGCATTTCAGCCGCTGGGGAAACTGCACAGCGCAGCAATACACCGAACTCGGCGCTGCTGCATTCGATCTGGTGATCAATGCAACTTCAGCCAGCGTTGCCGGTGTATTACCGCCGTTGCATGCCGGCGTCTTCGCGCCCGGATCGCTGGCCTACGACATGATGTACGGCGAAAAGGCGAATCTGTTTTTGAATTTCGCGCGCGACCTCGGTGCGGCACAAAGCACCGACGGTCTGGGCATGCTGGTCGAGCAGGCGGCCGAATCTTTTTTTGTCTGGCGCGGTTTGCGCCCGCAGACAGCGCCGGTGATTGCGCTGCTGCGGGAGCAGGCGTAATGCCGCGCAGCGCGGCGAAACACAGAGGCGTGCGAATTCCGTGCTGCGACTGCTGAAGCTTTTCGCCCGTACCATCGGTTACTCGATACTCACCGCGCTGATTGCGCTGGTGCTGGTGCAGTTCTGGTTTTTTCTGCATATCTGGTACTGGGTTGACCACAACCCCGCATCGACGGCCTTCATGGACGCGCGCCTTGAGCGGCTGCGCGAAAAAGCACCGCACACCGAACTGCAGTTCCGCTGGGTAACTTATCAGCGTATATCGCCCAATCTCAAACGCGCCATCGTCGTCGCCGAAGACGCGAAATTTCTCGAACACGAAGGTTTCGATTGGGACGGCATACGCAGCGCCTACGAGAAAAACCGCCAGAAGGGCAAGGTCGTCGCCGGCGGCTCGACCATCAGCCAGCAACTCGCGAAAAATCTGTTTTTATCCGGCGAACGCACCTGGTGGCGCAAGGCGCAGGAGGCGGCCATTACGATCATGCTCGAAGCCGTGCTGAGCAAGCGGCGCATACTCGAGATCTATCTCAATGTGATTGAATGGGGCAACGGTGTGTTCGGCGCCGAAGCGGCTGCGCATTATCATTTCGGCGTCTCGGCCGGCGAATTGAGCGCCGAGCAGGCGGCGCAACTGGCGGCAATGGTGCCGAGCCCGCGCCGTTACAAACCTGGCACTGAAACACCGTACCTGCAGAAGCGCACTGAAATCATCTTGTCGCGCATGGGCGCAGTGGCACTGCCTTAGCCAAAAAAAAGCCGGCGGTTAAGCCGGCTGAGGAGTAGGGCCGGGAACCGCGCATGCGCGCAGCGGGCCCTGGGAGGAGAAGTGTGGCGACGGTTAGTAGTCTTCGTTCCGTCTGCCGATAATTTCGCCTGCAATGCTTTGCGCTTCGGTTTCGTCCCATTCGAGTTCGGGAATTGCGTCGGCCCAATCGGTTGACTGTTCAAATGACTGGCTGTCGAACCCGCTGCTGTAGACCTCGTTGAGGGGCATCTGAATCTTCCGCGCATTTGCCTGAGGTGAATCATGCCTGTGCCGCCGCTACCGTGAAGTTCCTAACAGACGGGGAAAACAGCCGCATTTCCAGGCATGGTGGTGCACGCGCGATGCGGCTTGACCGCCAACCGGCTGCGGCATAATCTGCAACGACTCAAGCGACAGGCGACAAAGCAATGATTCAAAAGCAATCGCAGCGCCGTGGCAGCTTCCCGCAGAGGGCCGCTATTACGGCCGCGGCATGGGGCATTGGTCTGATGGCAGGCGCCGGGGTCTTGGCGCAAACGCCGCAGGCATATCAGGTTGAGCAGGGCGAAATTCGCGCCGCGCTGGCGGACGCCGGTGATCCGGTGCGCGGTCGCGCCGTCGTGCTGAGCCGCGAATCCGGCAATTGCTTTTTGTGCCATGCATTTCCCGATGCGGATGGTGCGCCGCCGGGCAATCTCGGCCCCGAGATGTCGGGCGTCGGTGCGCGCATGAACGCCGGGCAATTGCGCCTGCGGGTGGTCGATTCGGCGCGCGTCAATGCGCAATCGATCATGCCGGCTTACTATCGCATTGAAGGTCTCAACCGGGTGGCGGCGGCCTATCGCGGCAAGCCGTTGTTGAGCGCGCAACAGGTTGAAGACGTGGTTGCTTACCTCGCACAATTGAAATGAAATCATTTTTTAAACGACGGCTGGTTCTGGCGCGCCTCGCCGCATTGTTCGCGTTGCCGCTGCTGACGCTACGGCGCGCGCACGCGCAAAGCGAAGCACTCGATGCAATGGTCGCAAAAATCACCGGTGGTGCGCCGTTGCGTAGCGGGCGCGTCAAACTCGAAATCCCGGTGCTGGCCGATAACGGCAATTCGGTCAGCCTGCGCGTCGCCGTCGATAGCCCGATGACGCCGGCCAGTTATGTGAAAAGCATCCATTTGATTGCGCCGAAGAACCCGCGTCCCAATGTCGCCGCCTTTTTCTTCGGCGTCGGCGCCGGCCGTGCGCAGATCAGCACGCGCATCCGCTTGTCGGGCTCGCAGGGCGTGCTCGCTATCGCGGCGCTGTCCGACGGTTCGTTCTGGTCAGCCACCGCAGAGGTTGCGGTGACTGTATCGGCCTGCTGGGATGCAAGCTGAATATGGCCGCCCGCATCGCCGTTCCAGCCAACGCCCGCCGCGGCGACAATATCGAAATCCGCGTTGCCATTCAGCACCCGATGGAAACCGGTTATCGCACCGATGACAACGGCACTGCCATTCCCAAAAATGTCATCAACAAACTGGCCTGTCGCTATAACGGCGTCGAGGTTTTTCGCGCTGAAATGGGTTCCGGAATTTCCGCCAATCCCTATCTCTCGTTTTTCATCGTTGCCGGCAGTTCCGGTGAACTGCGTTTCGACTGGGTCGATGATTCCGGTGTCGCCGGCAGCGAACGCGCGGCGATACTCGTTGCCGGATGAGTTTGCGTCGCCTGTCGCTGGGCTTGTTTGCCGCGTTGGTTGCAGGCACGGCAGTCGCGCAGACTGCAGTGCGCCCGGCGCCGCTAAAATCGGGCATTGAATTTACCGGCGCCGAAGTGCGCGCTTTGCAGAACGACGAGTTTGCCAATCCGGCCATGTTGTGGGTCTTGCGCGGTACTGCGCTGTGGACGCAGCCAGCGGGAAAAGATAACCGTTCGTGCGCGAGCTGTCATGGCGACGCCACGACCGGCATGAAAAGTGTGGCGACCCATTATCCGCAGATCGATAAAAGCAGCGGTAGTCTGATCAATCTCGAAGGGCGCATTCAGCAATGCCGCGAACGCCGGCAGAACGCGTCGCCGCTCAAATACGAATCGGAAGAACTGCTCGGCTTGACCGCGTTCGTGCGCATGCAGTCGCGCGGCATGCCGCTGGCGATCAGCATCGACGGTCCGGCGCGTGCGTATTTTGAACGCGGCCGTGACTTTTACTACAAGCGCGTCGGCCAGATGAATCTCGCCTGCGCGCATTGTCATCAGGACAATTGGGGAAAAAAGCTGGGTCCTGAAATCATCAGCCAGGGCCACGGCAATCCATACCCCGGCTACCGGCTGGAGTGGCAAACCATGGGGTCATTGCACCGGCGTTTTCGCAGCTGCCTGTCGGGTGTACGCGCGGAAATGCTGCCGCAGGGCGCGCCGGAGTATCTCGATCTGGAACTTTATCTGGCCTGGCGTAGCGGCAATCTGCCGGTTGAAACGCCGGGCGTGCGGCGCTAGGTGCATTCGCCGGGATAAACAAAAAAGGGAGCAAAGCTCCCTTTTTATGATCCCGCTAAATTTGTTTAACGCATTGACGCGTTAATTTTTTCCAACGCTACGTTACCCGGGCACAGATCGCGCGTACCGAAACCGTTAAGCGGTGTGTCCACCGTTTCCATGTGCTCGTGCAGATCCTGCGCCTCCGGATTCACGTACAAAAGTCCGGTGACCACTTCGCCTTCGGCGCCGCGCTCCTGCAGATAATTCATCACCTTGATGCGATCAGTTGCGTCGTAATCTTCAGCGAGTTTGCGCAGGCGCAGAATCGAGCCGTCGTGCTGTTGCACGGTGGTGACGGTGCCCGGTGCGTAGTCGGCGGTGATTTCCTCGCGCCCAGTGATGAAATCGAGACGGTTGACGGCTTCATTGTGCTCGCGCACATAGTCGTAGCTCTTGGTCGAGCCCGGGTGGTTGTTGAACGCCACGCAGGGTGAAACCACGTCTATGAAAGCGGCGCCCTTGTGTTCGATGGCCGCCTTGATCAACGGCACCAGCTGCGCTTTGTCGCCGGAGAAACTGCGGCCGACGAAACTAGCGCCGAGTTGCAGCGCAAGACCAACCATGTCGATCGGTTCGTCGCTGTTGACGACGCCGCGTTTTGATTTCGAACCCTTGTCGGCGGTCGCCGAGAACTGACCTTTGGTCAGGCCGTAGACGCCGTTGTTCTCGACGATGTAAACCATGTTGACGCCGCGGCGCATGCAATGCGCAAACTGGCCGAGGCCGATTGATGCGGAGTCGCCGTCGCCCGAAACGCCCAGATAAAGCAGGTCTCGGTTGGCGAGGTTGGCGCCGGTCAGCACCGACGGCATGCGGCCGTGCACGCTGTTGAAGCCGTGCGAGTTGCCGAGAAAATAGTCGGGCGTTTTCGAACTACAACCGATGCCGGAGAGTTTGGCGACGCGATGCGGCTGGATGTTCATCTCAAAACAGGCTTGGATAATGGAGGCCGAAATCGAGTCGTGGCCGCAGCCGGCGCACAAAGTAGAAATCTTGCCTTCGTAATCGCGGCGGGTGTGGCCGACCGCGTTCTTCGGCAGGTCGGGATGATGCAGCGACGGTTTGGCAATATAGGTCATGACACCACCTTTTTCAACGGCACTACGCTGCGCGCGGCAGCGTGTTGTGAAATTTGATCGACGATGAAACGCGCCGTGATCGGCGTGCCGTCGTAATGCAGCACTGACAAGAGGCGCGACGGATTGACTTTTGCTTCAGTCACCAGCAGCGTTTTCAATTGCGCATCGCGGTTCTGTTCGATGACAAAAACCCAAGGGTGCGAAGAGACAAAGTCGGCGATCTCGTCCTGGAACGGAAAGGCGCGCACGCGCAAGGCATTGACGTAGATGCCGCGTTGCGCCAGCACATCAAGCGCTTCCTGCATCGCCGGGCTGGTTGAACCGTAGAAAATCGCGCCGAATCGCGCCGGTTTTTCCGCTGGATAAAGCAGCGGCGAGGGCACGTATTTTTTCGCGGTGTCGAATTTGCGCAGCAGGCGCTGCACGTTATAGATGTAGTCGGGGCCGGTTTCGCTGTACTGGGCGTAGCGGTTTTTGGTGGTGCCGCGTGTGAAGTAGCCGCCGCGCGCGGGGTGGGTGCCGGGCAGGGTGCGAAACGGAATGCCATCGCCGTCGACATCGTTATAGCGGCCGAAATCGCGGCCTTCCTCGAGTTCCTTGTAGGTCATGACCTTGCCGCGGTCGTATTCCTGGGTGTCGTCCCAGGTCAGCGGCTCGCACAGCCGCGTGTTCATGCCGATGTCGAGATCGGTCATGAGGAAAATCGGTGTTTGCAGGCGCTCGGCGAGATCGAAGGCTTTTGCCGTGAGTTCGAAACACTCTCGCGGGTCTTCCGGGAACAGCAGCACGTGTTTGGTGTCGCCGTGCGACGCATAAGCACAGGCCAAGAGGTCGGACTGCTGCGTGCGCGTCGGCATGCCGGTCGACGGACCGCCGCGCTGCACATCGACGATCACCGCCGGGATTTCCGCGAAATAGGCGAGGCCGATGAATTCCGTCATCAGCGAGATGCCGGGGCCCGAAGTCGCGGTGAAGGAACGCGCGCCGTTCCACGCGGCGCCGATCACCATGCCGATCGAGGCGAGTTCGTCTTCGGCCTGCACGATGGCGTATTTGTGTTTGCCGGTTGCCGCATCGACGCGGAACTTCTGGCAATGTTTGATGAATGCTTCGGCCACCGACGACGATGGTGTGATCGGGTACCACGCACATACCGTGGCGCCGCCGTAGACGGCGCCGAGTGCAACCGCGTTATTGCCTTCGAGGAAAACCTTGTTGCCAACGGCATTGGCGCGTTTGACACGCAGGCCGAGCGGGCAGTCGAGGTGTTCGAGCGCGTAGTCGCGGCCCAGACGCAGCGCTTTGACGTTCGATTGCAGCAGCGCTTCCTTGCCTTTGTACTGCTCGGTGAACAGGCGCTCGATTTCAGCGGGGTCGATTTCGAGCAGCGCCGACAGCGCGCCGACATAAATGATGTTTTTGAACAGCTGGCGCTGCCGCGGATCGGTATAAGTTGAGTTGCAGATGCCAGTCAGCGGCATGCCGATGACTGTGATGTCGTCGCGGAATTTCGATTTCGGCAGCGGCTTGGTGTTGTCGTAGAACAGATAACCGCCGGCTTCGATTTCCTTGAGGTCGGCGTCCCAGGTCTGCGGATTCATTGCCACCATCAGATCAACGCCGCCGCGGCGCGCCTGATAACCGGCTTCGGTGACGCGCACTTCATACCACGTCGGCAAACCCTGAATGTTCGACGGGAAGATGTTGCGCGGCGCGACCGGCACGCCCATGCGCAGAATCGCCCGCGCGAACAGTTCGTTGGCGCTGGCGGAGCCGGAGCCATTGACGTTGGCGAATTTGACGACGAAATCGTTGGTGGCTTCTATGCGTTTCATTCGAACAGACCCTTTGTTGTCCGTGGTTTTCGCAGCAGTGACCCGGCTCGCGCTTTAAGCGCCGCGCCGTTGCGGTTTGTGCTTCACACCGCACGCTTTTTGCGGTTTGTGCTTCACACCGCACGCCTTTTGCGGTTCGTTCTTCACGCCGCACGCCGTTGCGGTTTGTTTCTGCAGCCCGGTCCGGCGTGCGTCATGTCGAGCAGGAATTTCTGCATATCCCACGCACCGGTCGGGCAACGCTCGGCGCACAGTCCGCAATGCAGGCAGACGTCTTCGTCCTTGGCCATGATGCGGCCGGTCTTCAGCGTGTCGGAGACGTAGAGCGCCTGCGTCAGATCTTGGGCCGGCGCATTGAGCTGCGTGCGCAATTCTTTTTCTTCGCCGTTGGCCGTGAAGGTAATGCAATCCATCGGGCAGATATCGACGCAGGCATCGCACTCGATGCACAGCTTCGGCGAGAACACCGTCTGCGCATCGCAATTGAGGCAGCGTTGCGCTTCCGACAGTGCGAGTTTCTGGTCGAAACCGAGTTCGACTTCAATCTTGATGTTCTTCAGCGCGATCTTCTGATCCTTCATCGGCACTTTGTAGCGCTGGTCGTTGGAGATAGAGTTGTCGTAGCTCCACTCATGAATGCCCATTTTCTGCGACATCAGATTGGTCATCGGCGCCGGGCGTTCTTTCAGATCTTCGCCGTTGCAGAACTTGTCGATCGAAATCGCCGCTTCGTGGCCGTGCGCGACAGCCCAGATGATGTTCTTCGGGCCGAACGCCGAGTCGCCGCCGAAAAACACGTTCGGGATCGTCGACTGCATGGTGACCTTGTCGACAACAGGCATGCCCCATTTGTCGTCGAACTCGAGGCCGATATCGCGTTCGATCCACGGAAAGGAATTTTCCTGGCCGACGGCGACCAGAACATCGTCGCATTCGAACAGTTGATCGGGTTCACCGGTCGGCACCAGCTTGCGCCGGCCTTTGGCGTCGTACTCGGCTTTGACTTTTTCGAAGGTCATGCCGGTCAGCTTGCCGTCGTTGTGCACAAAGGTCTTCGGCACCAGGTAATTCAGAATCGGGATGCCTTCATGCGCGGCGTCTTCCTTTTCCCACGGGCTCGCTTTCATTTCCTCGAAACCCGAACGCACGATCACCTTGACGTCGTCACCGCCGAGGCGCTTCGACGAACGGCAGCAGTCCATCGCGGTGTTGCCGCCGCCGAGTACGATTACGCGCTTGCCGATCTTGTCGGTGTGGCCGAACGACACGCTGGAGAGCCAGTCAATGCCGATGTGAATATTTTTGGCGGCTTCCTTGCGGCCCGGCAGTTCAAGGTCGCGGCCGCGCGGCGCGCCGGTGCCGACGAATAAGGCATCGTATTTCTCGTCGACGATTTTTTTCAGGCTGCCGACTTCGCTGTTGCTTTTGAAGGTGACGCCGAGATTAAGCACGTAACCGACTTCTTCGTCGATTACTTCCATGGGCAGGCGGAAGCGCGGAATCTGCGACCAGATCATGCCGCCGGCGCGCTGGTCGCGGTCGAACACCGTAACGTCGTAACCGAGCGGGGCGAGATCGCGCGCCACGGTGAGTGATGCGGGGCCTGCGCCGATGCAGGCGATGCGTTTACCGTTTTTCTTCGCCGGCGCTTTCGGCAGGCGCGGGCGGATGTCTTCCTTGTAGTCGGCGGCGACGCGCTTCAGGCGGCAGATCGCGACCGGTTCGGGTTTCTCCCCGTTGTTTTCTTCGACGCGTCCGCGCCGGCAGGCCGGTTCGCAGGGGCGGTCGCAGGTGCGGCCGAGAATTCCCGGAAACACATTCGACTGCCAGTTGACCATGTAGGCATCGCCGTATTTGCCGTCGGCGATCAGGCGGATGTATTCGGGAACCGGTGTGTGGGCAGGGCAGGCCCACTGACAATCAACAACTTTGTGGAAGTAGTCGGGGTTGGAAATATCGGTGGGCTTCAAATGTTCTCCTCGATTCACCCGCTGCGTGCATTTTGTGGTTTAGCCGCGCGTGCCAGCAGACACTAACGCGCGAGCTCTACAACAGACTGACGGCGGTTTGGTGGGCGCTATCTTACGCCTCGATTGCTGCGGTGAAAAGCCCTGAAATTTCAAGTACTAGAGGCGTAATCATGAGCAAGCACTTGGGCGCTGCAACGTGGTTGAGAGTAGGGTTATTGCCGGGCGGGTAAATCGTTAATTTTGCGGCGGAAAACACCGCCTGCCGGCAGGACGCACGGCGCCGGGCGGCAAACCTGCCCGGCGGGGCTACTTGAGCTTCTCTTCAAGCCAATCCGCCATCACATCGCAGACCCGCGTCAGATTGTCGCGCTGGCAATGCTGGGCGCCGCCTTCCTCGGGCGTAAAAATGCGGAAAGTCTTGTCGCTGGAGCCGATGGCGTCGAAGAGTTTTTGCGCGTCTGCCATCGACACCTGCTCGTCCTCGGTGCCGTGCGTGAGCAGAAACGGACAGGTCACTTTCTGCGCAATACCGTCGAGTTTGAAGCCTTCGAGTTTTTTCAACGCGTCGTCGTAGTTATCGACGCCGCACACCCACAGCAGATGTTCGGCCGGCACCGACAACGATGACTGCTTGAGTTTCTCAATGCGCCGCCGCCAGGTTTCGTGATAATCCCAGATTGCGCCCCAGGCAATGCAGGCCTTGAAGCGTTTGTCGAGCGCGGCGCAACGCGGCGCGTAATAGCCGCCGAGACTGAGCGCGACCACGCCGATGCGTTCCATATCGACGTCGCTGCGCGTGGCCAGATAATCAAGCGAAGCGCTGCCGACTGTTTCGTAGTCGTGGCGCAGATAAATATTGCGAAAGCGGATCGCTTCGCCCATGCCCGGGCCGTCGACCAGCAGGCAGGAAAAGCCGCGGCGCACCAGCGCCGGAATGCCGCGCAGGTATTGCAGTTCTTTTTGCGTATCGAAGCCGCCGAAACGCACGATGCAGGGCGCGCGCGGCCCGTCGGCATTTTCGGCGTGGATGAAATACGCCGGCAGTGCGCTGCCTTCGTACGGAATTTCCACCGCTTCGATGCGCGGCCGGTCGGTGAGGGCGATAAATTTTCTGAAACAGTCGAGCGATTCGCTGAACACCGCCATCGCTGTTTCGTCTTTCGGCTGGCGGAAGTGATCGGCGTGCTGGTACTGCGAGCAGGCGCGCAGATAGGTTGAGGCGGCGGTCAGCGCATGACCGCTTTTTTCCGCCAGCTCGGCGCGCGCGCGCAGCAGGTCGCCGCCTTCGCGCCAGGCCCTGAACCAGGCGTCGTCGTCGCCGACGTGCTCGCGCAGACTGCGACCGATGCGATCGACCTCCGAGATCTCGGCACCACCGTACGGTGCGGTGCTGAGGATGGCGAGCATCTCGGCCGACCAGCGGTAGTTGCCGGGAAAATACATGAAGTAGCTGGGTTTGGCGGTTGCGGTCACTTGATCTCCAGAAGATGCGTTCGTTTCGAATTGGTATCGGCGCTCGCTATAATGAAAGACACATCCGCCGGCGTCAACG
>JANYDY010000019.1 GCA_025363435.1 Betaproteobacteria bacterium | reverse complement strand
GATTTGACAACCTTGATTGAACGAACCAAGAACCCGTCAAACATTACTGCACGCTCGACGAAGGCCGGATAGTCAATTGCGGATTTCAGAAAAAAACGTGTTGCCATTTCGTAAGGGTTCGCTTGTTTTCCATTGGCTTCGTAGTATGTGACGCAATCGTTGATGTACATTTTGTTTAGCTCGGATTCAAACTTCATTACCTGTAACCCGAGATCGAAGAGGGCGCCGCTTACCTTGGCCGAGAAATATGACGGGCGGCTGTTGCGAACGAACTGCACCAGTACCCAAATACCCACGGCACCGACAATTGCAAGAAGGTAGATCGTCATGTGCGAAGCCCTAACGTGTATTAGTTGACATTGTAATAATCGTAGACCCCTCTATTCGTATATGCAACTATGCGCAGGCATATATATACATCTGCAAATGTATATATGAATGTATATGGAAATCGATCCACAATAGATTTCCCGGGGAATCCGTTTTAGACCTCGAGCCGGGCTATCCCGGAGCGTTCGGCAGCAACCCGAGTTCCTTGAGTACCTCAATCGCCACCCGCATCGCATTATTGGCCGCGGGAATTCCGCAGTACACGCTGGCCTGAACGAAAACTTCCATGACTTCGTCGGGTGTGTTGCCGTTGGTGATGGCGGCGCGGACATGGCCGGAGAGTTCGTCGGGTTTATCGAGTGCGGTGAGCATCGCCAGCGTGATCAGGCTGCGCGTTTTCAGCGGCAGGTTGGGGCGCGACCACACCATACCCCAGGCGAATTCAGTGACCAGCCGGTACTGTTCGGTAGTGTAACGGTCGCCGCCGGCGGCGCGTTTCTTGATGTGTGCGTCGCCGAGGACCTTGCGCCGCGTCACCATCCCCTTGTCGTAATCTTCCTTGCTCATCGCAGATCTCCGTGAGTTGATGCGAATGCAGCGCCGGCGGACGGTGAACTTCAGTGCATGTCAGTGCGCGGCCGGCGTTTGCGCGGGCGCGTAGGCGTCCTTCGGCATGGCGAGCATCATGACGTTGGCGAAAACGATGGTGCCGGCGAGAAAGTAGAACGCGGTGTAGATGTTATAGGCGTCAGCGATCATGCCGCAGACGGCGGGGGCGATGGCCGAGCCGACCGCACTGAAGGTGAACTGCAGGCCGACCGTGCTGCCGCCCATGTTTTTCGGTGTGGCATCCATCGCCCACGCCTGCAGCGCCGGGCGCATCGCGTAGAGAAAAAAACCGACCAGCGCGACGAAGACGACGAACAGCGGCGTCTTCGCGGCGAGCGCCATGCCGACGATGGTAATGCCGGTGACGGTCATGCCGCCCATGATGATGCGGCGGCGGCCGAGTTTATCGGAGAGATGTCCGCCGACGGGGGCTGCGATGAAGCCGCCAAGCTGCAGCACCGCCATGCAGACGCCCACTGCGAACGGCGAGTAATTGAGTTCGTAGGCGAGATAGAGCGGCAGAAAAGTCAGCAGCCCCGATTGTGTCAGCGTGCGTAGCCCCGTTGCCGCGGAAATCAGCATCAGCGAGCGGTTGCGGAAAAGCCGGCCGAAGTTATTCAGGTAATCGCTAACGCTGTGCGGGGCGCTGGCTTCGCTGCGGTTGCGTTCGACCGTGAAGGCGCCGAGGTACATCAGGATGAGTGCGGTCATGATGAGACCCGGCACGATATTGACGATGACCACGGTGCGCCAGCTCCAGACCGCCAGCAGCGCGCCGGCCGCGAGCGGCGCGATCGCTTCGCCGACATTGCCGCCCATGCCGTGCAGCGACAGCACGAAACCCTTGCGCGCCGGATAACGGTTGGCCAGCGTGGCGATCGCCGCCGGATGCCAGAGATTGTTGCCGATGCCGACCAGCGAGACGCAGAGCAGCACCATCCAGTAAGAATGCGTCACGCTCAGCAGCGCGTAGGGAAATCCGATCCAGAACAGCGAGAACGCCATCAGCGTGCCCTTCTTGCCGACCATGTCGACGAGCATGCCGCCGGGCATCGACATCAAAGCGCCGACGCCGTGCATGACGGTCATGATGAAACCGATTTCGGTGTACGACAGGCCGAGCTCGCGGCCGATCAGCGGCAACAGCAGCAGGAAGGTCGCCGGGTACCAGTGCGTGAGCATGTGGCCGGCGGAGATCAGCCACATCTCGCGCATCGGAACCGGTGCTGTGGCGGTAGCAGTGTTCATGTCGACTGAAGCCGGAGGCTGGGGAAGGGCCTAATCATAACATCGCGTCACATCGGTAAACCATCGAACACGGCGCCGGTGCAGGTGTAGTATGTGACGACACGCGCACCAAAGACGGCGACTACGCCGCGTGCGCGACCACAGGAGAGGACGCATGAAAATCGATCTGCACGTCAATACGAATGTCATATACCGTTGCGCCGCGATTGCCGCTGCGTTGCTGCTTGCCGCCTGCGCGGCGATCCCGCCTGACGATGTTGCGCTCGGCGGCGTTGCGCGTTATCGCGTTGACGCAACGTGGCCGAAGCCGTTGCCGCATCAGTGGATCATGGGGCAGGTCGCCGGCATTGCCACCGACGCGCGCGGCAACATCTGGGTGATCCATCGCCCGTCGACGCTGGCCGACGACGAAAAAGGCCTGCTCGCCAATCCGCCGATTGCAAAATGCTGCAAGCCGGCGCCGCCGGTGCTGGTGTTCGATGTGGCCGGTAATCTGCTGCAATCGTGGGGCGGGCCGGGCAAGGGTTATGACTGGCCGACGAACGAGCACGGCATTTATGTCGACCCGCGCGGTGACGTGTGGCTCGCCGGCAACGACGAAACCGACCGCCATCTGCTCAAATTCACCAACGACGGAAAATTTCTGATGCAGATCGGCACGCCCGGAAAACCCGAAGGCAGCAACAGCACGACGCAACTCGGGCGGCCGGCGCACATGGAACTCGACGTTGCCGCCAACGAACTGTATGTGGCCGACGGTTACGGCAATCGCCGCGTTGTCGTTTTCGACGCAGCAACCGGTAAATACCGGCGCCACTGGGGCGCTTACGGCAATAAACCCGACGACGCCAAGCGCGCGGCCTTCAATCCTGATTCACCGCAGTTTGCCAACCCCGTGCATTGCGTGCGCCTTGCCAACGACGGTTTGGTTTATGTCTGCGATCGCAGCAATAACCGCGTGCAGATATTCCGCAAGGACGGTACTTTTGTGCGCCAGATCGTG
>JANYDY010000114.1 GCA_025363435.1 Betaproteobacteria bacterium | reverse complement strand
ATCACCAGCAGTTTCATTGTGTGCTCCGTGAAGAACGCGCCGGCGCGGACGTGTCAGTGGCGGAAATGGCGATGCGCGGTGAATACCATGGCGATGCCGCGCTCATCTGCGGCGGCAATCACCTCGGCGTCACGCATGCTGCCGCCGGGCTGTATCACCGCCACCGCACCCGCATCGGCAATGACATCGAGGCCGTCGCGAAACGGAAAAAATGCGTCGGAAGCAACCACCGAACCGGTCAGCGTGAGGTTGGCGTTTTGCGCCTTGATTGCGGCGATGCGGGCGGAATCGATGCGGCTCATCTGGCCGGCGCCGACACCCATGGTCTGGCCGTTGGCGCAGAACACGATGGCGTTCGATTTGACGAATTTGGCGACGCGCCAGGCAAACAACAGGTCTTCCTGTTGTTGCGGCGTCGGTTTTACTTTGGTCACCACCTTGAGATCGGCCGCGGAAATGTTGAAATCATCCGGCGACTGCACCAGCATGCCGCCGCCGATGCGCTTGTAATCGCAACGTGCAGCGTTCATGACGTTCCCCTCTCCCTGCGGGAGAGGGGCTAGGGGTGAGGGAGAATTTCCACTGTGCCAGCTCGGCACTTCAAGCACGCGCACGTTCTCTTTTTTGGCGAGCGCGTCCTTCGCCGCGGCCGAGACTTTCGGCGCAATCAGCACTTCGACAAACTGGCCCGCCACCGCCTGCGCGGTTTCCGCATCCAGTTCGCGATTGAAGGCGATGATGCCGCCGAAGGCCGAGGTCGGGTCGGTGGCAAATGCCAGTCGATAGGCTGCCAGCGTGTTGGCAGCAACCGCAACACCGCAGGGATTCGCGTGCTTGATGATCACGCAAGCAGGCTGCGTGAACGTTTTCACGCATTCCCACGCCGCGTCGGCGTCAGCGATGTTGTTGTATGAAAGTTCCTTGCCCTGCAGCTGGGTGTAGCGCGCGAGACTGCCGGCGGCCGGTTCGAGGTCGCGGTAAAACGCCGCGTTCTGGTGCGGGTTTTCGCCGTAGCGCAGCGTTTGCGCGAGCTCGAAATTCAGATTGAGACGTTGCGGGAACGGCGCGCGCGCGCCGTCGGGCCCGAGCGCGGTCAGGTAATTGCTGATCGCGCCGTCGTACGCCGCGGTATGCGAGAAGGCTTTCTGCGCGAGCTTGAAGCGCATCGGCGCGCCGATGGCGCCGTTGGCGGTTTGCATTTCGTGCAGTATCGCGGCGTAATCGGCCGGATCGGTCACCACCGCGACGTGCGCATGGTTCTTGGCGGCGCTTCGCACCATCGCCGGGCCGCCGATGTCGATGTTTTCGATCGCCTCTTCGAGCGTGCTGCCGGCACGCGCGACGGTCTGCGTGAACGGGTAGAGATTGACAACGACGAGATCGATCGTATCGATGCCCGCATTGTTGATCGCGCCAACGTGCGCCGGCAGATCGCGCCGAGCGAGGATGCCGCCGTGGATTTTCGGGTGTAGCGTCTTGACCCGACCGTCGAGCATTTCGGGAAAGCCGGTGTGGTCCGACACCTCGGTGACCACGACGCCGTTGTCGGCCAGCAACTTGGCGGTGCCGCCGGTGGACAGCATTTTCACGCCGAAACCGGCGAGCCCGCGCGCGAATTCAACCAGACCGGTCTTGTCGGAGACGCTCAGCAGCGCAGTTTTGATAACAGACATAACAGCAGGATTGAGGATCGAAGATGGAGGGTTTAGATGAAATGGCGCGCTGATTTAAACAGCCTGCTCAATTCTCATTCCCGACGACTCAATCCTAGCCTTTAATTCCGTGCGCCTTCATTTTCTTGCGCAGCGTATTGCGGTTGATGCCCAAAACCACCGCCGCGTGCGACTGGTTGCCCTGCAGCTTGTGCAGAACCGACTCCAGCAGCGGCTTTTCGACGCTGTTAATTACCATGTCATAGACGCCGCGCGCCTTCTCGCCGTCGAGGTCCTTGAAATAGCCGTCGATCGCTTTGCGCACGAAGCGCGCCATTTCGTTCTCGTTCATCATCATGCTGCAAGTTCCTCGACATAGGTAAGCCGCTGGCCGTGGCTGGCCAGTTCGCTGAAAAACGTGTTGACCGCGTCGAGTTGCTCGGCGCAGGTCTGTAACTGATTCATGGCATGCCGGAACGACGCCGAGCCGGCGAGTCCCTTGGTGTACCAAGAGATGTGTTTGCGCGCGATGCGCACGCCGGTCTGTTCGCCGTAAAACGCATAGAGGTCATGCAGATGCGCGACCAGCACGCGATGGATTTCACTCACCTCGGGTGCCGGCAGATAGGTGCCGGTCTTCAGGTAATGCTCGATCTCGCGGAAGATCCACGGCCGGCCCTGCGCCGCGCGGCCTATCATTACCGCGTCAGCCCCGGTGTAGGCGAGCACATGCCGGGCTTTTTCGGGCGTGGTGATGTCGCCATTGGCGATCACCGGAATGTTGACCGCAGCCTTGACGGCGGCAATGGTGTCGTACTCGGCGTCGCCGCTGTAGCCGCAGGCGCGGGTGCGGCCGTGCACGGCCAGCGACTGTATGCCGGCGCTCTCGGCAATGCGCGCGACGGCGATGGCATTGCGGTTGCTGCGATCCCAGCCGGTGCGTATTTTCAGCGTCACCGGCACATTGACCGCATTGACAACCGCTTCGACGATGCGTTTGACCAGCGGCTCGTTCTGCAGCAGCGCCGAACCGGCCATGACGTTACAAACCTTCTTCGCCGGGCAACCCATGTTGATATCGATGATCTGCGCGCCCTCATCGACGTTGTAGCGCGCGGCATCGGCCATCATCTGCGGATCGGCGCCGGCAATCTGCACCGAGATCGGATCAACCTCACCATCGTGATTGGCGCGGCGGCGTGTTTTTTCGGAGCCCCACAGCAGCGAATTGCTCGCCACCATTTCCGACACAGCCATGCCCGCACCCATCAGCTTGCAGAGCTGCCGGAACGGCCGGTCAGTAACGCCGGCCATCGGCGCAACCACCAGATTGTTTTTTAATTTATACGGACCGATCTGCATTACTGAACACGCTTAATGCGGTCTCATTGTTTTTCAGGGAAAGGGCGTAATTGTAATCGCGGCATAGCGCCATGAAAAGCAAGTTGATGAAAAAATTTTCGCTTAGCCGCGCGCGCCGAAAATCATCCGTCGCGCGACGAATTTTCGCGCCGCCGGAATCACCGCCAATGCCGCCAAACCGAGCCCGCGCGCCGGCATCAGGAACGGTATATCTTTGGAAAACAACCGGATCAGAGAGTCAGTGAACAAAATGGTGGCGGTTCGATCAAAACGGCGCTGGTTGAAAAAAGTGTTCAGCAATTCATTCCCGCCGGCATCCGCCGCACCGCGCACGGCAATCAGGCGCGCCAGTTCGAAGGCATCCCGCAATCCGAGATTGAATCCCTGTCCCGCCACCGGATGCAAGGTTTGTGCCGCATTGCCGATCTGCACGCAGCGCGGCGCCACTGGGCGCGCCGCAACTTTCAAGTGCAAGGGGAAAACGCGGCGACGCCCGCGCAAAGTGAATGCGCCGAGTGAATTACCGAATGCCTGGCGCAACTGCGCGCAAAATGCCGCCTCATCAAGCGCGGCAAGTTGAGCGGCGCGCTGCGGCCGCGCAGTCCACACCAGCGCCCAGCCTTGCGCATTCGGCAACAAGGCGAGCGGACCTTCGTCGGTAAAGCGTTCAAACGCCCGATTCCGGTGCGGTTGCTCGCTCGCAACGTCACAAACAAGTGCGGACTGCGCATAGTCGCGAGTCCGGACCTGCGACAACTCTAGGCCGGCGCCGCCGTCGGCAATCGCCACAAGCGTCGCCTGCAATTCGCGACGCACACCGGCTTGCTCGACGGCGACGCGTGCCTGCTGCGTGTCGCCGCTCACCGCCAGCGCGGCGCAGCCGCTCTCGACCTGCACGCCGCTATGCGCAAGCGCCGCAGTGAGCGCACGCTGCAAAGCGCCGTATTCGACCACGTAACCCAGCGCCGGCAGCGCCGCTTCGGCGGCGGTCAGTTCGACACGGCCGAAACCCGAGCGCTGCGAAACATTGATTTCCATGATGGCGGTCGGCGGCGGCGACAGCGGCCACACGCCCAGTCGTTCAAGTATCAAACGGCTGCCGTGCGATAACGCCAGCGTGCGCGCGTCGTCCTCGGCGCCGGCTTGCGCGCGTGCCTCGAGCAGCGTGACTTTGCAGCCCTGTTTGTCGAGTCCCAGCGCAAGTGCTGCGCCGACCGGACCGCCGCCTACAACAATAATGTCGTTTGATTCATCCACGCATCAACGCTTCGATCGCGGCGACCGACTTGGGCGCCGCAGCGGTCAGGACTTCATGCCCCTGCGGCGTCACCAGCACATCGTCTTCGATGCGGATGCCGATATTTTCGAAGTGCGCCGGCACGCCCTCGCCGGGACGGATATAACAACCGGGCTCCGCCGTCAGCACCATGCCGGGTTCGAGCAAGCGCCATTCGTTATTGCATTTGTACTCGCCGGCATCATGCACATCAAGGCCGAGCCAGTGCCCGGTGCGGTGCATATAGAAGCGCCGGTAGTCGCCGGCCTCAATGACCTTGTCGAGACTGCCCTGACAGAGGCCGAAATCGATCATGCCCTGCGCCAGCACACGCACCGCGGCATCGTGCGGCTCGTTCCAGCGCGCGCCCGGCCGGGTCGCCGCAATCGCCGCTGCCTGCGCCGCCAGCACCATTTCGTAGACGTCGCGTTGTGCCGGCGAATAACGGCCGCTGACCGGAAAGGTGCGGGTAATGTCGGCGGCATACCCGTCAAATTCGCAACCGGCGTCAATCAGCAGCAGATCGCCCTGTTTTAACGGCGCGTCATTGCTGACATAGTGCAGCACGCAGGAATTGGCGCCGCCGGCGACGATCGATGTATAGGCCGGGGCCTGCGCGCCGCCGCGGCGGAATTCATGCAACAGTTCGGCCTCGATTTCATATTCGTTGTGCGCACTTTTCGCCGCGCGCATGGCGCGTGTGTGCGCTGCGGTGGAAATTTCGGCCGCGCGTCGCATGGCGGCAAGTTCATGCGCATCCTTGACGACGCGCATATCGTCAAGCCAGCGGTGCAGATCGTGAATCGCCGACGGCGCCGCGACACCGCTGCGCACCTGCGCGCGCACCGCGTTGACCCAGCCCAGCACGCGGGCATCCCAGCCGGCATCGCTGCCGAGATGGCAATACAACGCCGGTTGATCGGCCAGCAGCTGCGGCATGCGCGTATCGAGTTCCGTAATGCTGAAACATTCATCGAAGCCGAAGACCTCGCACGCTGCCGCCGGGCCGTAGCGGAAACCATCCCAGATTTCGCGCTCGAGATCCTTGTCGCGGCAGAACAATATGCTGCGCGGCGTGGCGCCGGCGAGCAGCACCAGCACGGCCTCCGGCTCGGGGAATCCGCTCAAATAATAAAAATAGCTGTCGTAGCGGTACGGATAATGGGCATCGCGGTTGCGCAAGCGCTCCGGCGCAGTCGGCACGATCGCCGCGCCTGCTGCCATGGTGGCGGCAAGGCGCGCGCGGCGCGGCGCGAATACGCGCGGAAAATCAGTCGGGGTGCGTAACTCGTTCATGCGCAAATTATACGCGCCGCACGCGCAGATCCCGGTTGAGCCGGGTCAACCGGTCAGGCGTGCCGACATCGCACCAGCGCCCGCGATAGTGCTCACCTATTGCACGACTGGCAGCGATCTGTTCGCGCAATAGAGGCGCCAGCGGCACGCGCGCGCCGCGCGCAATGGCCGCAAACAATGCCGGGCGGTAGACCGCCAGCCCGCTGAAGGTCAAAAGCGCGCCGTCGAGCGCAAGTTTGCCGTCGCGCACGCCGAAATCGCCGTCGGGATGATGGTCGGGGTTGTCGACCAGCACAAGATAGGCGTTTGCGTCGCCCAGCAGCGTCGCCGCAGCTAACAATCCGGCGTAATCATATTCGCTGTAGACGTCGGCATTGACGACGATAAAAGGCGCGTCGCCGAGCAGCGGCAGCGCATGGGCTATGCCGCCGGCGGTTTCGAGCGCGGACTCTTCGCGCGAATAATCGATGGTGACGCCGTAACGCGCGCCATCGCCGAGTGCGGCCTCGATCATTTCACCGAGGTGCGCATGATTGACGACCACGCGCTCGCAGCCGAGGGCTGCGAGTTTTTCGATGTGATGGACGATTAGCGGTTTACCGCCGACCTCGATCAGCGATTTAGGCACGCGGTCGGTCAGCGGACGCATGCGTTCGCCGCGCCCTGCCGCAAGTATGATTGCTTTCAAAATGTGTAGCCGATGCTGGCGCCGGCTTTACCCTCAATGGCGTCGAGCAGCACCAACAGCGGGCCCAGCGCCGCGTAGCGCGCGACGACGGCGCGAACGTAGGCGATAAAACGCGGCGTGTCGTCGAGGTAACCGCGTTTGCCGTCGCGATAGTGCAAGCGCGCAAATATGCCCAGCACCTTCAAGTGGCGCTGCAGACCCATCCACTCGAAGTCGCGGTAAAACGCGCCGAAATCGGAATTCACGGGCAAGCCGGCGCGTTTGGCCTTTTCCCAGTAACGCACGGTCCAGTCAAGCACGCGTTCTTCGTCCCAGCTGATAAAAGCGTCTTTGAATAGCGACGCCACATCGTAGGTAATCGGCCCGTAGACGGCATCCTGAAAATCGAGCACGCCCGGATTCGGCATACACACCATCAGGTTGCGCGGCATGTAATCGCGGTGCACATAGACCTTCGGCTGCGCCAGATTGCTTTGAATCACGGCGTCGAACACGCCGTCGAGCGCGCCGCGCTGTGCGGTGCTCAGCGTCAGGCCGAGGTGGCGCTGCAAATACCATTCGGGAAAGAGTTCAAGCTCGCGCCGCAACAAAGTTTCGTCGTACGGCGGCAACACACCGGGCTTGCTCGCCAGCTGCCAGCATATCAGCGCGTCGGTGGCATCGGCAAACAGGCGGTCGGCGCTATCGGCATTGAGCGCCCGCAGATAACCGCTGGTGCCAAGGTCGGACAACAGCAGAAATCCGCGTTCAAAGTCACTGGCAATGATTTCCGGCACGTTGAGCCCGGCGGCGGCCAGCAAACCGGCGACGCGCACAAAAGTGCGGCAGTCTTCGTGCGCCGGTGGTGCATCCATCGCAATCAGCGTCCGCTCGCCGCAATCGACGCGGAAATAACGGCGAAAACTCGCATCCGCGGAGGCTGCTTCCAGCGGCAGGGGCGCGCGCTTTAACTGTTCTTCGATCCAGCGCTGCAGGTGTTGTTTTCGCTCCACGTAATACATTGCCTAAACTGGAAATTTGTGCGATTTTATCATTCCCTCGCGCCCGGACCGACGATGCTTGCTTTACGTTTACGATTGATTGCCGTAGCGCTGCTGTGCAGCCCTGCCGCAGTCACAGCCGCCGATGGTCCGGCGCTCGGCTTTAAACCGGGCGACGGCGGTGTGCAGTTGAAGCTGCAGCCGTCGTTATTGCGCCTGCCGGTCGAAAACGCCGGCCCACTGCCGCTGTTTATTGACGCCGACAACATTCAAGGTCATCAGGACCGCGAACTTGAGGCCGAAGGCACGGTACGCCTGCGCCGCCGCGGCCAGGCGATTTACGCCGATTGGCTGCGTTACGACAAACCGGTGGACGAAGTGCGCGCGCGCGGCAATGTGCGGCTTGAACAGCGCGGCGACGTGCTCGAAGGCACGGAAATGCGCATGCAGCTCGACAGCGGCCGCGGCGCAATCGAAAAACCGGCCTACGAGGTGCAGGTCAGCGCAACCCGCGGACACGGCAATGCCGAGCGCATCGAAATGGAAGGCAACAACAAATACCGCGTGCTCGGCGGCAATTACACCTCCTGCGAGGTCGGCGAAAAAGACTGGTTCGTGCGTGCCAAAGAATTCGAAATCGACAAGGACCGCCAGATCGGCACCGCGCACGGCGCGCGCGTGGACTTTTTCGGCGTGCCGATACTCTATTCGCCGTACCTGAGCTTTTCGCTGGATCGTCAGCGTAAATCGGGCTTCCTTGCGCCGACCTTCGGCAATACCGGCAATTCCGGCACTGAATTCTCGATCCCGTATTACTGGAACATTGCGCCGAATTACGACGCGACAATCACGCCGCGCGTGATGTCCAAGCGCGGTGAAATGCTGAGCACGGAGTTTCGCAATCTCGGCGAGCGATCCAGCGGTGAACTGCGTTATGAAGTGTTGCCGCGCGACCGCGTTAAAAATGACAGTGACCGCTTTGCCGTCAACCTGCGCCAGGATCGACGCTGGGACAACGGCTGGGCCGCAAACGTCAACATTCAGAAAGTATCGGACGACACCTACTTTACCGACCTGACGACGCAAATTGCCTCGACTTCGCAATCGATACTGCCGCGTTCGGGCACGCTGGCCAAAACCGGCAGCTGGTGGAACGACGGCACCTGGAGTACTGCGGCGTCGGTTCAGCGCTGGCAAACGTTGCAAACCAATCCGGCAAGCCCCCTGACCCCGCCGTACAACCGCTCGCAACTGACGTTTACGGCGGCGAAACAGAATGTCGGTTATTCCGACTTCGACCTCTATTCGAGCGCGGTTGAATTTACCCATCCTTCTCTGCCGAACGGGCGGCGTTATCTCGCCTACCCGAGTGCGTCGCTGCCGATACAGAATTCCTACGCCTACGTCACCCCGAAAATAGGCATGCATTTGACGCACTACGATTTCGACCGCATCACAACCACCGTGCCGGATCAAAATCGTTCGATGCCGATTGTGTCGACGGAGGGCGGCCTGCTCTTCGAACGCAATGCGTCGCTGTTCGGCCAGGGGCTGCTGCAAACGTTTGAACCCAAGCTGTATTACGTTTACATTCCGACGCGCGCGCAAAACCAGATTCCGAATTTCGACAGCGCGTTTCAGGACATCAGCTTCGCCACGCTGTTTTCCGAAAACCAGTTCAGCGGTTACGACCGCATTAACGATGCGAACCAGCTGACGACCGGCGTCACCACGCGCCTGCTGCAGCAGGACAATGGCATCGAACGCCTGCGCCTGGGTGTCGCCCAGCGCTATTATTTCAAGACGCAGGACGTGACCCTGCCCAACGTATCTGCGCGCGGTAGCAACAGTTCGGATCTGCTGGCGGCAGTCAGCACGACGGTTCTGCCGTACTGGACCGTCGACGCGGGCTGGCAGTACACGACCGATTTGTCGCAAACGCAACGCTTCAACACCAGCGTACGTTATCAACCGGAACCGGGTCAGGTCATCAATGCGGCCTACCGCTATACCAACGGCGCGCTGGCCACCACCAGCCAGCCGTCGACTGCGCTGTCGACACTGATTCCGTCACTGAATACCCTGCGCCAGGTTGACCTCTCGACACAGTGGCCGCTGACCGCAAAACTCAGTGCGGTGGCGCGCTACAACTACTCTATCCAGGACAGCAAGGCCCTCGAGACGCTGCTGGGGCTCGAATATAATGGCGGCTGCTGGGCGTTTCGCGTGGTTGCGCACAAATTCACGACCGCCGCGGCGACCCAGGTCACCTCTTTGTTCATGCAGCTTGAATTGAACGGATTGTCTAAAATTGGCTCCAATCCGCTGGATCTACTGCGGCGTAACATCGGCGGCTACGCACGCACGGAAACGCCTTTCGTGCCGCCGGAGCCGTATTATCCGACCCGCTAGTTTTTCGTAACCTCAACTGATTGATGCCCCGGTGCGCACTTTAACGTCCACTGCTTATCTGCTTTTTACGCTGGCGATTGCCTGCGCCGCCCACGCGCAGGAGCGGCCGGCCGGCCGTGTCGTGTTGCTCGACCGCATCGTCGCCGTGGTCAGCGATCAGGTCATTACGCGGCGCGAACTCGACGAGCGGATGAAATCTGTGGTGCTGCAACTGCAACGGCAGGGCACGCCGCTGCCGTCGAACGACGTGCTGGAAAAGCAGGTGCTCGAACGCATGATTCAGAGCCGCCTTCAATTGCAATTCGCGAAAGATACCGGGCTGCGTATCGACGATGCGGCGCTCGACAGCGCAATCAGCCGGATTGCTTCGACCAACAAACTGTCGGTGCAGGAGTTGCGCAGCCTGATCGAAAAAGACGGCATCTCCTTTACGCGCTATCGCGAGGATATTCGCGAGGAAATCATACTGGTACGGTTGCGCGAACGCGAAGTGGAAAACAAGATTCAGATCGCGGACAGCGAGATCGACAATTTTCTGAAAACACTGCAACAGCAGGAGAGCAGCGGCGAAGAGTTCAACCTCTCGCATATTCTGATCCGCGTGCCCGAACAAGCGAGCCCCGAACAATTGCAGGACCGCCGCGCCCGCGCCGAACGCGCGCTCGGACAAATCAAGAACGGCACCGACTTTCGCCAGATCGCCGCCTCGGTTTCGGACGCGCCGGATGCGGTGCAGGGCGGCTTGATGGGCTGGCGCGAATTTGTCCAGTTGCCGACAATTTTTTCCGATGCGGTGAAAGGGCTGAAGCCGGGCGAGGTCAGCGGTGTATTGCGCAGCGCCGCCGGCTTTCACATTTTGCGCGTCAACGACCGCCGCGGCCATGTCAATGATGCCATGGTGACGCAAACGCGCTCCCGGCATATTCTGATCAAGACCAGCGAACTGGTATCGGAAAACGACGCCCGCGAGCGCATCGTCAAAATACTCGACCGCATCGAAAACAAGGCTGATTTTGCGGACGTCGCACGCCTGCAATCCGAGGACGGGAGCGCTGCCAAGGGCGGTGACCTCGGCTGGCTGTCGCCCGGCGACACGGTGCCGGAATTCGAAAAAGCCATGGACGCCTTGAAACCCGGACAGGTCAGCGCGCCGGTGCGCTCGCCCTTCGGCTGGCACCTCATACAGGTGCTCGAACGGCGCAGCCAGGACATGTCGCAGCAGCAGCAGCGTCTGCGCGCGCGCCAGGCGCTGCGCGAACAGAAGGCCGAAGAAGCCTATCTGGAATGGACGCGCCAGTTGCGCGACAGCATATTTGTTGACATCCGGCTTGAAGAAAAATAGCCTGCCCGTCATTGCAATCACGGCCGGCGAGCCGGCCGGCATCGGCCCTGATTTGTGCGTCATGCTGGCGCAGCAGGCGCAAACAGCGCGGCTGGTCGTCATCGCCAATGCGCAGCTGCTCGAAGAACGCGCGCGCCGCTTGAAGCTGCCCTGGCACAGCCTGCCGTTCGACGCAAATTCAACCGCTGCGGGTTCAGGCGGACTGCCGGTTGTCGATGTACCGATGCCGGCGCCCGTAACGCCCGGCAAGCTTGAACCTGCGAACGCGCTTTATGTACTGCGTACGCTTGAAGTTGCACTCGCAGGATGTCTCGACGGCCGCTTCGATGCGATCGTCACGGCGCCGGTACATAAGGGCGTTATCAACGACGCCGGCGTGCCCTTCACCGGCCACACCGAGTTTTTTGCCGAACGCACGCACACACCGCACGTTGTCATGATGCTGATCGGCGGCGGCATGCGCGTAGCACTCGCCACCACCCACCTTGCAGTGAAAGACATCGCGGCGCACATCACGCGCGACAGCCTCGAATCGACATTACGCATACTGCAGCACGACATGATCACGCGTTTCGGCATTGCCGCGCCGCGCATCGCGGTCGCCGGGCTCAATCCGCATGCCGGTGAATCGGGACACCTCGGGCGCGAAGAAATCGAGGTCATCACGCCGCTGCTCGAACAGCTGCGCGGCGAAGGCATGCAATTATCCGGCCCCTTGCCCGCTGATACGCTGTTTAACCCGGCAAAGCTGAAGGAATTCGATTGCGTGCTGGCGATGTACCACGATCAGGGCCTGCCGGTACTCAAGTACGCAAGCTTCGGTCACGGCGTCAACGTAACGCTCGGGCTGCCGGTCATCCGCACCTCGGTCGATCACGGTACCGCGCTCGATCTCGCCGGCAGCGGCAAAGCCGACACCGGCAGCCTGCGCGCCGCGATTGAACTCGCGGCGGCACTGGCGCGCGGGCGCGCCTGACACCGGCAGCCCGGATGCCGCATCAGCCACGCAAACGCTTCGGCCAGAATTTTCTGCAGGACGGCAATGTCATCGCCGACATCGTCGCCGCAATCCATCCGTTGCCCGGTGAACGCGTGGTCGAAATCGGCCCGGGTCTGGGCGCACTGTCGCGCCCGCTGCTGGCGGCGCTTGGCCGGCTCGACGCCATTGAAATCGACCGCGACCTTGCCGCCGCACTGCAGGAGGAATTCGCGCCGGCATTAAACCTTCACCTCGGCGATGTACTCGAATTCGACTTCCCCGCGCTTGGCGCCGATCTGCGCATCGTCGGCAATCTGCCGTACAACATTTCAACGCCGCTGCTGTTTCATCTGGCCAAATTCGCCGGCGACATCCGCGATATTCACGTCATGCTGCAAAAAGAGATCGTGCAGCGCATGATCGCCGCGCCCGGCGACAGCAATTTTAGCCGGCTGTCGGTGATGGTACAATATCGCTTCAGCGTGGAGTTGTTAATCGATGTGCCGCCAACGGCATTCAAGCCGGCACCGAAAGTCGATTCGGCGGTGGTGCGCTTGCTGCCGCTAAGGCCGCTGCCGCACGTGGCACGCGATGAGAAATTATTTGCGCGCGTGGTCGCCGCGGCTTTTTCACAGCGCCGCAAGACCTTGCGCAATTCACTTTCTTCGATTTTGACGGCGGCGGATTTTGTGCAAATCGGCATCGCGCCGACCGCCCGCGCGCAGGAATTGTCGGTTGCGCAATTCGTGGCGATCGCCAACTTTCTCGCACAAACGGGAACCGCGGTGCTTACATCGAGCCCTTCTGAATGAACTCGATTTTGTAACCGTCGGGGTCTTCGACAAACGCAATCACTGTGGTGCCGTGTTTCATCGACCCGGCTTCGCGTGTGACCTTGCCGCCGTGCTGCCGCATTTCGTCGCAAGCCGCAGCAGCGTTATCAACCTCGATGGCGACATGCCCGTAGCCTTTGCCGAGGTCGTAGGCGCTGGTGTCCCAGTTGCAGGTCAATTCAAGTACTGCTGCGCGCGATTCGTCTTCGTAACCGACAAAAACATTGGTAAAACGCCCGTCCGGATAGTCTTTGCGCCGCAACTCGCGCATGCCGAGCACCTTGGTGTAGAACTCGAGCGAGCGGTCGAGATTGCCGACTCGCAGCATGGTGTGCAGAATTCTCACACTTGAACCATTTCAAAATCTTCCTTGCGCGCACCGCATTCGGGGCAGGTCCAGTTCATCGGCACATCCTCCCAAAGCGTGCCGGGCTTGATGCCTTCGTCGGGCACGCCCGCAGCCTCGTCATAGATATAACCGCAGATGAGGCACATATAGGTTTTGAAAACGTTGACGTCAGTTGTTGTCATGATGAACGGCGTATGGGGATAGTTTGGGATAAAATGATATTTTAGCGACGCAACGCTAATCTGAACAGCAAGCTGACGTCCTGATGGATCCTTCCGAGTCCTCCGCGTTGCCGCCGATCGTGCTTGCATTCGCAGCGACCGACCCCAGCGGCGGCGCCGGTCTGCAGGCCGACGTGCTGACCCTTGCCAGCATGGGCTGCCATCCGCTCACCGTGGTTACTGCGGTCACCATTCAGGACACCATGGGCATCGAGGAAGTGATGGCGCTCGATGCGGAATGGGTCGCCGACCAGGCGCGCTGCGTGCTCGAAGACATGCCGGTCACCGCCATCAAGATCGGCGTGCTCGGCAGCATCGAAAACATCACGGCGATTGCCGAGGTTGTTTCGGATTACCCGGAAGTGCCGCTCATACTGGATCCTGTGCTGACCTCGGGCCGCGGCGACGAACTCGCCACCGACGAAATGATTTCCGCGTTGCGCGAATTGCTGATTCCGCAAACAACCATCATCACGCCGAACAGCATCGAGGCGCGCCGCCTGGTGCAGGAAGACGGCGAAGAAGATCCCGATCTGGCCGAATGCGCGCGCCGCCTGCTGGCGCTCGGCTGCGAATACGTACTGATTACCGGCACCCACGAAAATACGCCGCAGGTGGTAAATACCTTGTATAGCCAGGAAGGCGTCATACGCACGGATAGCTGGGACCGGCTGCCGGGCTCCTATCACGGCTCCGGCTGCACGCTCGCGTCTGCCATCGCGGCGACGGTCGCCAACGGGCTTAATATCAGCGATGCGGTGAAAGATGCGCAGGAATATACATGGCAAACGCTAAAAGCCGCTTTCCGTCCGGGGATGGGCCAATACATTCCCGACCGCTTGTTCTGGGCGCGAGAAGATGAACCCGCAGACGAAGGCAATTAACGGACTCTACGCCGTCACTCCCGATAGCGAGGACACGGACAGCCTGCTGAGCATGACGCAGGCCGCACTCAACGGCGGCGCGCGCATCGTTCAATACCGCAATAAAACCGCCGGTCCGGCATTGCGCCGTGCACAGGCAACGGCCTTGCTCAAACTGTGCGAAAGTCATGCCGCACTTTTACTCGTCAACGATCACGTCAAACTGGCCGCAGAAATCGGCGCGCCCGGCGTACATATCGGCGGCGAAGACGGCTCGTTGGCTGACGCGCGCAAAATTCTCGGCACGGGAAAGGTCATCGGCGTCTCCTGTTACCGGGATCTGGCGCGCGCGCAGGCGGCGGTCGACGGCGGCGCCGATTACATCGCTTTCGGCGGCTTCCATGCCTCGACTGTGAAACCCAGCGCAACGCGCGCACCATTGTCGCTGCTGACTTCGGCGCGCGCATTCGGCGTGCCGGTGGTCGCCATCGGTGGCATCACGCCCGACAATGCGGAACCTTTGATCCGTGCCGGCGCCGACGCGGTGGCGGTCATTACAGCGCTGTACGCGGCGCCGGACATTACTGCCGCGGCACAACGTTTCTGCAAATTGTTCAAAGCGAACAAAACATGACTTCACGCAACGACATTTTGTTTACCGCCGCGCAGGTGGTGACGCCGGGCGGCGTCAATTCGCCGGTGCGTGCATTTCGTTCAGTCGGCGGCACGCCGCGATTTTTTACGCGCGGCAGCGGCGCGCGCGCCTGGGACGCCGACGGCAAAGCGTATATCGATTACGTCGGTTCATGGGGTCCGCTGATCCTCGGCCATGCGCACCCAGCCGTTGTGCAGGCGGTGCAAGCCGCCGCCGCGAATGGTTTGAGTTTCGGCGCGCCGACCGAAGCTGAAGTCGAGCTCGCCACGCTGTTATGCCGGCGCGTGCCGGGTGTTGATCAGGTCAGGCTCGTCAGCTCGGGCACTGAAGCAACGATGAGCGCGATCCGCCTGGCGCGCGGCTTTACCGGGCGTTCGAAGATAGTCAAATTTGAAGGCTGTTATCACGGCCATGCCGATGCGCTGCTGGTCAAGGCGGGTTCGGGTGCGCTGACCTTCGGCAATCCGAGTTCGGCCGGTGTGCCGGCGGAAACCGCCGCGCACACACTAGTGCTCGACTATAACGACGCCGCAACGCTCGAGGCTGCATTTGCGCGCGACGGCAACGAAATCGCCTGCATTATCGTTGAACCGGTTGCCGGCAATATGAACCTGGTTGCGCCCAAACGCGAATTTCTCGACGCCTGCCGCGCACTCTGCACGCGCTACGGCAGCGTCTTGATATTCGATGAAGTCATGACCGGTTTTCGTGTCGGGCCGGCCGGTGCGCAAGGCCTCTTCGGGATCACCGCGGACCTCGTCACACTGGGAAAAGTGATCGGCGGCGGCATGCCGCTTGGCGCCTTCGGCGGGCGGCGCGACATCATGCAGGCGATCGCGCCGCTGGGGCCGGTTTATCAGGCCGGCACCCTGTCGGGTAATCCGGTCGCGGTGGCGGCGGGCCTGGCGACGTTGCAGCAAATCGCCGCGCCGGGATTTTTTGAACAGCTGTCGTCGCGAACGCACGGTCTGGTTGAGGGTCTCAGCGCCGCGGCGCGCGATCACGGCGTGGCGTTCTCGGCACAATCCGTCGGCGGCATGTTTGGCATTTATTTTCGCCACGAGCCGCCGCAATCGTACGCTGAAGTAATGCAATGCGATGTGGCCGCCTTCAACCGCTTTTTTCATGCCATGCTGGAAGACGGCATTTATCTTGCGCCTTCTGCATTTGAAGCCGGCTTCGTATCAGCTGCACATGGCGAAGCGGAAATTGCCGCCACCATCGCCGCGGCGCGCAATTATTTCAGGAAGTCGCAAACGACCGGCGCATAAAAAAACGGGCGGCGAAAGCTGCCCGTTTGATTGATTTGCAGTAACTCAGCGCAGGCCGGCGATGTACTCGGCAACCGCCTTGATTTCCGCGTCCGACAGTTTTGCTGCAACCGTGCGCATCATTTTGTTCGGGTCATTTGCGCGTTCGCCGCTGCGGAACAGATTCAATTGTGCAGCCGTGTATTCGGCGTGCTGACCGGCAATGCGCGGATATTGCGCAGGAATGCCGGCGCCATTCGGGCCGTGGCAGGAGGTGCAGGCGGCAACACCTTTCGCCATCACCCCGCCGCGATAAATCTGCTGCCCGAGCTTGACCAGTTCCGGATCTTTAGCCGAGCGCGGTTTTGCTTTTTGCTGCTGAAAATACGCGCCAAGTTTTTTCATGTCTTCGGGCGTCAGTGCTGCAGTCATGCCCAGCATCACCGGATTCTTGCGTTCGCCGGATTTGAAATTCGCCAATTGCTTGGCTGTATACTCGGCGTGCTGCCCGGCAAGTACCGGGTTCACCGGCGCCACACTATTGCCGTCGGTGCCATGGCAGGCCGAACAGACTTTGGCGACGATTTGTTCGGCGGAATCGGACTTGGCGGCCGGTTCAGCTGCGCGAACTGTTGCGAGGTGGCCCGCAGTTGCGGCAACCAGCAGCAGGGTCATGAATCTCATACTATCTCCTTGCTTCCTTACCACGTGACGATTTCAACCAGACGAAAACACCGTATTCTAACGAAATCCCCTTTCTCCGGCTAGGCTGCAGCACCGATGTCACTGTTTCGAAACATTGAATTCCTAACAACGGTCGCCGACACGCGAACCCTGCCGCCGGCACGCGGCGCCGAAGTCGCTTTTGTCGGCCGCTCGAACGCCGGCAAGTCCAGCGCGATTAATGCGCTGGTGCAGCGCAAACGCATGGCTTTTGTCAGCAAGACGCCGGGCCGTACCCAGCACATTAATTTCTTCAGCGTCGGCCCCGACCAGTATCTGGTCGATTTGCCGGGTTACGGCTATGCCGCGGTACCGGCGGCGGAACGTGATCGCTGGAATGACCTCATCGGCGGTTATCTGCAATCGCGCGAATCACTGCGCGGCGTGGTGCTGATCATGGATGCGCGACACCCGATGGGTGTGCTTGATCATCAGTTGCTGGATTGGTTGCGACCGACCGGCGTGCCGGTGCACGTGTTGTTGAGCAAGTCGGACAAATTGAGCCATCAGCAATCAGTAGCCACGCTTAAATCCGTCAACGCATCGCTGCAGGAGCTGGGCGCAAACTACAGCGCCCAGCTCTTTTCGAGTCCGCGCAAAATCGGTATCTTAGAGGCCACCAAATTGATAGGCCGCTGGCTCGATCTGCGCAACATCAATAAAAAACCCCCGGTTTAAGGGGAGTAAAACCGGGGGCGAAGCCTCAATAAATGGTATCAAGGCGCCCGCTCAGGGAGGAGAAGCGGGGGACGATTCTTTACCGTCCACAGCTTCTGACCCGCATAGAATCCGAAAGTTCCAGCCTGATCGGGCAAAATTAAATACTTACTTTCATAGACTTAAACTAAACATGAAAATTCTGGGCAGCTATCCGCAGCGCCGCATGCGCCGCAACCGGCGCGACGATTTCTCACGCCGCCTGACACGCGAAAACCGGCTGTGCGCGGACGATCTGATTTATCCGGTGTTCGTCATGGACGGGCGGGCACGCAGCGAACGCATCGATTCGCTGCCGGGCGTTTTACGCTATACGCCCGATAAATTGTTGCCGGTGGCCGAACGTTGCCTCACGCTGGGCATTCCCGCGCTGGCGATCTTTCCGGCGATTGAGCGCAAACTGAAAACAGCCGATGGTCGCGAAGCAATCAATCCGAAAGGCCTGGTGCCGCGCACCGTCACGGCGTTGAAAAAACGCTTCCCCGAACTCGGCATCATTACCGACGTTGCGCTCGATCCTTACACGACGCACGGCCATGACGGCGTCATCGACAAAACCGGTTATGTATTGAACGATGAAACCATTGCGATTCTGCGCCGGCAGGCCGTGGTGAATGCGGCAGCAGGCGTGGATATCGTCGCCCCCTCCGACATGATGGACGGGCGTGTCGCCGGAATCCGCGCAGCACTGGATGAAAAGGGTTTTATCAATACGCGCATCCTTGCCTATGCAGCCAAATTTGCATCATGTTTTTACGGCCCGTTCCGCGATGCGGTCGGCTCCTCTGCGCAACTCGGGCGCGGCGACAAATATAACTACCAGATGGATCCGGCCAACAGCGACGAAGCGCTGTGGGAAGTCGGCCTCGATCTCGCCGAAGGCGCCGATATGGTGATGGTAAAGCCGGGCATGCCCTACCTCGACATCATCAGACGTATCAAAGACGAATTCAAAGTGCCGACCTATGCTTATCAGGTCAGCGGCGAATATGCGATGTTGATGGCAGCAATCCAGAACGGCTGGCTGGACGAAAAAAGAAGCATCATGGAAACGCTGATGTCATTCAAACGCGCCGGCGCAAACGGTGTGCTGACTTATTTCGCCATTACCGTGGCAACCTGGTTGCGGCAGAACCGTTAGTCTTGTTCCTGCGCAAGCAGGATTTCCAACGCTTGCTGATTCGCCCGCTCGAGCGGTTTGCCGTTGGCGCCGGTTTTTATGCGTGACCGTAATTCGCGTGGCGTCAGCAGCGTCAGACGTATGGTTACGGCGTCGCGCTCGAACGAAAGAACCGCAGCGTCAACCGGCATGTCACCCGCGTACAAGCGCACCTCAGCGGTCTCGAAGCGCAGGCCGCGGTTGAGCAAATCGAGCTCGACTTCCTTGGGTGATTCGGCAAACAGCTGAAGCTGGATATCGGCAAACTTTCCGGCCGAACCCTGCAGCACGGAGCCGGTCAGGCAGGGACTGAAACGGTCAAACTCGCGCATGATTTCGAGTGCGAGTTCGCGCAATTCTCGCAACTGCGCCGGATGCTGCTGCTGGTAGAGCTCGCGATAGCTGCGTAGCGCAGCATCGATTTCTTCGTTGTCCGGCAGCTGCCTGCTATCGGCGGCGCCGGCCTGGCGCGCGGCTTTGCGCTTGGCCAGCGCGTAGTCTTCGATTCCGTCCTCCGCCATCAGTCGCGCAGCCAGATGGGCGATGCGCTCGCGTGTGAGATTTCGCGCCGGGTTGCGGCTCATGAATGCGTTTTTCCGTTAAAACAACTGGCCTTTGATCTCGTCGGCCGGTTTGACCGTAGCAGGCCCGGCGGGCGCGCTTTCGCCATCACGTTCAGCCGGCAAATATTCCTGGTAGAAATATTCCGCGATGCCACCCTTGCCGTCGGCGTCGCGCAAACCGCTTTCCGGATTGATGCGCGTCTGCACGATGCCTTCGGGGACGGCCCTGGGCGCCTCTTCGACCCCTTTCATCGCCTTGCCCATATAGGAAATCCACATCGGCAATGCCGCCGCCCCGCCGGTTTCGTTATGGCCCAGCGTATGCGGATTGTCGAAGCCGATCCAGGCAACGGCAACGACACCGGTACCGAAACCGCAAAACCACGCATCGACAAACTCATTGGTGGTGCCGGTCTTGCCGGCGAGATCGTTGCGTCCGAGTTGCATCGCCTTCGTCGCTGTGCCGCCGCGAACGACATCCTGCAGCAGGCTGGTCATGATAAACGCGTTGCGTGCATCGATGGCACGCTCGGCCCCCTCGCCAGCGCGATCGGGACGCGCCTGCGCAACGATGTTTCCTTTGGCGTCCTCAATGCGGGAAATAAAATAAGGGGTGACGCGAAAACCGCCGTTTGCGAACACCGCATAACCACCCACCATTTGCATGGGTGTCGCGTTACCCGCGCCCAGCGCCATCGTCAGGTAAGGCGGGTGATACTTGGCGTCGAAGCCGAAACGCGTGATGTAGTCCTGCGCATATTGCGGTGTGATCGATTGCAGAATGCGCACAGACACCAGGTTTTTTGATTTCATCAACGCCGTGCGCAGACGCATCGGGCCTTCAAATTTTCCGTCGAAATTTTTCGGCTCCCAAGGCTCCGAACCGGTTTGACTGGCGTCGAAAGTCAGTGGCGCATCGTTGATGATCGTTGCTGGCGTAAAACCTTTTTCCAGCGCGGCGGAATAGATAAAGGGCTTGAAGCTTGAGCCGGGCTGCCGCAATGCCTGGGTAACATGATTGTATTTGTTGCGATTGAAATCAAAACCGCCGACCAGTGCGCGCACTGCGCCATCGGCCGGATCGAGTGAAACCAGCGCCGCCTCCACCTGCGGCAGCTGCGAAATTTGCCACTGGCCTTTGTCGTCTTTCTGCACACGTATCACCGCACCGCGCCGCAAACGCTGGTTGGCGGGCGCCTTGTCGCCGATCATCTTCTGCGCAAACTTCAGGCCTTCACCGTTTATTTCAAAAGTTTCACCGCCCTTGCGATAGACCTTGACCGCGCGCGTGCTGACGTCGAGCACCAGCGCCGGATAAATATCGTCGCTCTCGCTTTCGTCCTGCAGCGCGTCTTCAAAATCTTCTTCCGTCGGGCCCGGCCCCAGTTCGGCGTAGCTTTCCGCGCCGCGGTAACCGCGCCGGTGATCGTATTCGATGACGCCTTTCCTGACCGCAATGTGCGCGGCGTCCTGATGCGTGGCCGACAGAGTGGTATAGACGCGAAATCCGCTTGTATAAGCTTCTTCCTTGAAGCGGTCGAACATGACCTGGCGAACCATTTCGGAAAAATAATCCGCTTTTACCGAATATTCGTTGACGTATTTCTTGACCGCGAGCACCTGCTTGTCGGCAGACTGCCATTGCTCATCGTTGATGAAATTGAGTTCGCGCATGCGGCGCAGCACGTACTGTTGCCGCAACTTCGCGCGTTTCGGATTTACCACCGGATTAAAACTCGACGGCGCTTTGGGCAATCCGGCAAGCATTGCCATTTCAGCAAGCGTGATCTGCTCGAGCGGTTTGCCAAAATAAATCTGTGCGGCAGCGGCAAATCCATAGGCGCGCTGGCCGAGATAAATCTGATTTATGTAGAGCTCGAGAATCTGGTCTTTGCTCAGACTGTGTTCGATCTTGAACGCCAGTAGAACTTCGGTAAATTTGCGCGTCAGCGTTTTTTCTTTCGACAGAAAAAAGTTTCGCGCCACCTGCATGGTGATGGTACTCGCTCCTTGGCGCGCGCCGCCCGAAACGAAATTTGACAGCGCGGCGCGGATCACCCCCACATAATCAACGCCGCCGTGCTGATAAAACCGCTCGTCCTCGGCGGCCAGGATGGCCTCGCGCATGCCCTTGGGCACGGCTTCAATTTTGACCACCGCGCGGCGCTCCTCACCGAACTCGCCGATCAGCTGACCTTCTACGCTAAAGATGCGCAGCGGAACCTTGGGCTGGTAATCGGTCAGGACGCTCAGATCCGGCAGTGACGGCGAAACAATAATCGCTGCAAAAACAATAACTAATGCGGCTGCGGCCGCGCACGAAACGAGCAAACCAAGCGGGAAAAGCCACCACCGTGAGAACATGAGTTTGAGAAACCAGTTATGGATTGTTGTAAAATAACAACATCTTAATCGACTAAGTTAAAGCACAACATGCGAAAGCAAAGCACCCCGTGCTGCCAATTAAGCTATATTGAACAAAGACATTATAAGACACCACTGTCGGCAAAAAGTGGCGGCGGGGAAAAACTTTACTTGCCCGATGCTTGTTGTTAGTATTTAATGTAAATTGTGTAAATTGTCTCTAACTCGCCCAGGCTTAAGGGAAAAGTGAAATTCGACTTCGAAGTTATTGAGCGTCTTTTCAAGTCCAAGGCCCCCCCCTTGATCGGCTGCGACATTAGTTCGTCGTCGGTCAAGCTGGTTGAGGTGTCGGAGACTGGCAAGGGACTGTATCGGGTCGAGCGTTACGTCATCGAACCGTTGCCGCGCGACGCCGTGGTTGACGGCAATATCAACAACCTCGACGCCGTCAGCGACAGCCTCAAGCGCGGCTGGAAGCGCATGGGCACCAACGTCAAGAACCTCGCGCTGGCGCTGCCGACCGCTGCGGTTATTACCAAAAAAATCAACGTGCCCGCCGGACAGCACGAAAGTGAACTTGAAATACAGGTCGAATCTGAGGCGAATCAGTACATTCCGTTCGCGCTTGACGAAGTCAATCTGGATTTTCAGGTTCTCGGCCCGGCGCCGAACAGCCCGGAAGACGTTGAGGTCCTGATTGCCGCCTCGCGAAAAGACAAGATTGAGGATCGCATCGCTGCGGCGGAAGCGGCAGGGCTTAAAGCGCTGGTCATGGACGTCGAATCGTTTGCGACGCAGACCGCATTCGAATTGATCGAACAGCAATTGCCCGACAATGGCAAAGACCTGAACATTGCGATCGTCGATGTCGGCACCGCCGTCATGAACATGAATGTGTTGCGCAACGGTCAATCCGTCTATATGCGCGAACAACCGTTCGGCGGCAACCAGCTCACCCAGGAAATTCAGCGGGTTTTCGGCATGTCGCCGGAAGAAGCCGAGGCGGCTAAACGTGCCGGCGGACTGCCCGACAACTACGAGTCCGAGGTGCTGCTGCCCTTTCTCGACACGCTCGGCCTGGAAGTCGCGCGCGCCCTGCAGTTTTTCTTCACCTCGACCCAATTTAACCAAGTTAACCATATCGTCATGGCCGGCGGCTGCGCCGCCATCCCCGGCATCGATGAAGTGGTGGCGCGCCGCGCTTCAGTCGCCACCATGATTGCCAATCCGTTTGCAAACATGGCGCTGTCGTCGAAAATCCGGCCCAAGTATCTGACCACCGACGCACCCTCGCTGATGGTGGCTTGCGGTCTTGCCATGCGGAGATTCGACGCATGATCCGCATAAACCTACTGCCGCATCGCGAGATCAAGCGCAAGCAGCAGCAAAAAGAATTTTTTATCATGCTCGGCGCGGTGCTCGGTCTGGGTGCCGCCGCATGGTTCGCTGTGCACTCCTACCTTGGCGGCCAGCTCGAAGAACAGAACGGGCGCAATACCTATCTCGAATCGGAAATCGCCGTTCTCGAAAAGCAGATCGACGAAATCAAGAAACTGAAAGAGCAGACCGCGGCACTCCTGCAGCGCAAGAAAGTTGTCGAATCGCTGCAGGCCAACCGCGCCGAAACCGTTTACCTGCTTGATCAGCTGGTGCGCCAGCTGCCTGACGGCGTCTATCTGAAAACAGTCGTGCAAAGAGTGAACAAGGTGACGGTCGGCGGATTTGCGCAATCCAACGCGCGCGTATCGACTTTCATGCGCAATCTTGAATCTTCGCCCTACCTTGAAAAACCGGTTTTGATCGAAATCAGGTCCTATGCCGATAAAACCGCGCGCTTGAGCGAATTCAGCTTGAGCGTCCTGCTGACACGGAACAAAGAAGATGCGGCGCCGGCCAAGAAACCGGCCGCGAAACCGGTGGCGACCGCGATTGACGCGCTGCCGGCTGCGCAGGTAATCGCGCAGGCAACGCCTGCCGCACCGCGAAGCAACTCTGCCCCCGCGCCGAGACAAACGTCTGCAGGCAGCAGCAAACCTGCCGCCGGTATTGCCATACCCAGCGTTGCGGTTTCCGACAGCTCAACTCAGCGCAGATAACAATCATGATGACACTTGATGATTTGCGGCGACTTGACCCCAAGGAGATCGGCAGCTGGCCGGCGCTGCCGAAACTGGGGATTCTATTTCTCGCCTTCCTGGCTTGCCTCGCCGGCAGCTATTTCTTTGACTGGCAGGATCAGGTTGACGCAATTGATGCGTCGAAGCGCAAGGAACTCACCTTGCGCGACACCTTTCTGGACAAGAAAAAACAGGCAGTCGATCTCGATGCCTATCGCAAACAACTTGATGACATCGAAAAATCATTCGGCACGCTGTTGAAGCAACTGCCGAGCAAATCCGAAATGGAAGCGTTGTTGACAGACATCAACCAGGCCGGTCTTGGCCGCGGCCTGCAGTTTGAATTGTTCAAGCCGGCGGCAACCGAAACAGTATCCGAGTTTTATGCGGAACTGCCGATCACCATTCGCGTGACCGGCAATTACCACGACATGGGTTCATTCGCGAGTGACATCTCCAAATTGTCGCGCATCGTATTGCTCAATGACATCAATCTGGCTCAAGCGCCCGGCGGCTCGCTGACAATGGACGCAGTTGCGAAAACCTATCGCTACCTTGACGAAGATGAGATCTCCAAGCAGAAAAAATCTGCCAAGGCCAGCCAGGCGCCCAAAAAATGAGCCGCCACGCCATCATTCTCGCGATCGCGTCGTTGACGCTGGTGTCATGCGGCGGCGAACAGTACTCCGACCTGCGGCAATTCGTCAAAGAATCGGACAACCTGCCGCGCGGGCGCATTCCGCCGCTGCCGGACGTGAAACCGTACGAGCCGTTCAATTACGACGCCTATGACCTGATCGATCCGTTCAAGCCGCGCAAGATCGAACCGCCCAAAACCGCGGCAGGTGGCGGCATACAACCCGATTTGACCCGTCGCAAGGAACCGCTCGAAGCCTATCCGATTGAAAATCTGCGCATGGTCGGCGCGTTGCAACAGGGAAAAGTCAATTACGCGCTGGTTAAAAGCCCTGACAATAATTTGTTCCGCGTCAAGCTAGGCAACTATCTTGGGCAAAACTTCGGTTTGATAACGGAAATTTCGGAAACAACCATCAAACTGAAAGAAATAGTACAGGACAGCGGCGGCGACTGGACTGAACGTATCAGCACGATGACGCTGATTGAATAGATGTCGAAAAATCCGTTGGGCATGGCGTGTCCTGCATTGTCGTACGGCACGTGCAGCTAAAACAGGAGGCAAGACGATGAACACGATTAAAAATATTTCCGGAATTGCGGCGCGCTTTGCATTGGCTTTCGCCATAGGCCTTGTTGCTGCCGCGTCCTGGGCACAATCACCCGCGCCCGTCGCAGCCAACAGCATCGAAGCCATCGATGTAGCCGGGCAACAGGGCGGCAACATCGTCGTGCGCATCACGCTTAAAGAGCCGCTGGCCAATCCGCCGGCGGGTTTTACGATAAACAATCCGCCCCGCATTGCCTTTGACTTCCCGGGCACTGGCAACGGGTTGGGTAAAAACACGAAGGAAATCGGCGAGGGCGATTTGCGCCTGATGAACATCGTGCAGGCCGGCGATCGTACCCGCGTCGTCATGAATCTCAGCAAAACGCTGGGCTACGACACCCGCGTCGATGGAAAAACGGTTGTTATTACCCTGCAAGGCACCGAAGCATCGGGAACAACTGCCTCGGTCGCAGCACCGATTACCTCCCATTTTGCGGAAACCAAACCCAACGACAACCGGCATGCTTTGCGGGACATCAGTTTCCGCCGCGGCCCGAACGGTGAAGGACGGATCATTGTCGATCTGTCGGACAATGCGGTCGGCATTGATCTGCGTCAACAGGGCAAAAATCTGGTGATCGAGTTTCAAAATACGTCCCTGCCGAAAAATCTGGAACGCAGGCTCGAAGTACTCGATTTCGCTACACCGGTGCAGACGATCGATGCGTTTGCCCAGGGCAGCAATTCGCGCATCGCCATTGAGCCCAAGGGCCTGTGGGAACACTCGGCCTATCAAACCGATAACCGCTTCATCGTCGAAATCAAGCCGATCGTTGAAGATCCGAGCAAATTGATCCAGGGCTCGCGCGTTGGCTATACCGGCGAAAAGCTGTCGCTTAATTTCCAGAACGTGGAAGTCCGTGCCGTGCTGCAGGTCATTGCCGATTTCACCGGCTTCAACTTCATTACCAGCGACACGGTCGGCGGCAATTTGACCCTGCGGCTGAAAGACGTGCCATGGGATCAGGCGCTCGACATCATATTGCAGACCAAAGGTCTCGATATGCGCAAAAGCGGCAACGTGGTGTGGATTGCTCCGCGCGACGAACTGGCCACCAAGGAAAAGCTTGCCCTCGAATCGCAAGCCCAGATTGCCGATCTGGAGCCGGTGCGCACAGAATCATTCCAGCTCAACTACCAGAAGGCGGATGCCATTCAGCGGCTGGTTGGTGACAAGGCACAACCGATTCTGTCCAAGCGCGGCAGCGCCGTGTTCGATGCGCGCACCAATACATTGTTCGTTCAGGACACGCCCAGCCGCCTTGAACAAGTACGTGCGCTCATCAAGAAAATCGACATTCCTGTGCGTCAGGTAATGATCGAGGCTCGAATTGTTGAGGCCTCGGATTCATTCAGCCGCAATCTCGGTGCGCGTCTCGGCTTTCATGACCGTTCAAACGGCTCCAGCATATTGAACAGCAGCAATCGGGCGGTGGTCGGCGCCAACTTGAACGACACGCTGTTCCACACCACGCAGACCGCAACGCCGGTGCCGACGATCAGTGACTTTACCAACGTCAACCTGCCGACCTCCGGTCTGGGCGGTGCAGCCCCCGGCGTATTCTCGATGATCCTGTTTAACGAGGGCCTGACCCGCTTCATTAACATGGAGGTTTCGGCGCTGCAGGCGGATGGCAAAGGCAAAATCATTTCAAGCCCGCGCGTGATTACGGCCGACCAGATCGAAGCCACCATCGAACAAGGCACACAGATTCCGTATCAACAGGCGACCTCAAGCGGCGCGACCGCCGTTTCCTTCAAGTCGGCCTCACTCAGCCTGAAGGTCAAGCCGCAAATTACGCCTGACGACAATGTCATCATGGACCTTAATATTCACAAGGACAGCGTCGATTCGAACAGCCCTTCTTCGAACCCGTCTATCAATACCAAACAAATTACGACCTCCGTGCTGGTGCAAAACGGCGGCACCGTCGTAATCGGCGGAATTTATTCGCAAACGGAAACCGACCTCACCACCAAGATTCCGGTGCTTGGCGATGTACCCTATATCGGCTTTCTCTTCCGCAACAGTGCCAAGACGGACAATAAAAGCGAATTGCTGATTTTCATCAGCCCGCGTATTGTGAAAAGCAATTTGAGCCTGCGTTAAATCGCGCAGGTTCACGACAAAACCCGGCATCCGCGCCGGGTTTTTTTCTGTACGCGGGGCGGCGGGGATGCCCGGCGATTCGGGCTAAAATGGCGGTATGTCAGCGCCCATAGCAGACGCCTCAAGCGAGTCCCCGATACCCGGCAATATTTATCTTGTTGGCTTGATGGGCGCGGGCAAAACATCCGTCGGCCGCTATCTAGCAAAACGCCTCGGCAAAACCTTCTACGATTGCGATCACGAAATTGAACGGCGCACCGGCGTAAAGATCCCGGTTATTTTTGATATCGAAGGCGAAGCGGGGTTTCGGGTGCGCGAATCGTCTGTTCTGAGCGAACTGACCAAACTGCAGAATATCGTGCTGGCGACCGGCGGCGGCGCCGTAATCAGCGCCGGCAACCGGCAGCAACTGGTCAACCACGGCACCGTCATTTACCTGCGGGCGTCACCAGCCGATCTCTGGCAACGCACGCGCAACGACCGCAATCGTCCCTTGCTGCAGACCGCCGATCCTCACGCCAGGCTGACGCAGCTGTTTGCGGAACGGGATCCGCTCTATCGTGAAGTCGCCGCAGTCATCGAGGACACCGGCAGTCAGAGTGTGCGCAGCCTTGCGCAGCGTCTGGAGCAGCGGCTGCAAGAACATTTCCGGCATCCTTCGTCCGATAATGCGACTGCCGGACACTGAAAAACCGCAGGCCTGAACATGCACACCCTGGAAGTCGCACTGGAAAACCGCGCTTATCCGATTTATATCGGATCGCAACTGCTTGCACAGGCAGAATTGTTTACACGACACCTGGCGCAGAAACGCGCAGTCGTGGTCACGGACAGCATTGTCGCGCCGCTTTATCTGCCGGCGTTGAGCGCCACCCTCGCCGCCGCCGGCGTCGCGGTAACGCCCATCGTCATACCCGCGGGCGAGCAGCACAAGGACTGGCCATCACTGAACGCCATTTTCGATGCTTTGCTGGCCGCGCGTTGCGAACGAAAAACAACGCTGATCGCGCTCGGCGGCGGCGTTGTCGGTGATCTGACCGGATTCGCCGCCGCAACCTATTTGCGCGGCGTACCCTTCATTCAGGTGCCGACTACGCTGCTCGCTCTGGTCGATTCCTCGGTCGGCGGCAAGACCGCGATCAACTCCCGCCACGGCAAGAACCTGATCGGAGCCTTCTATCAGCCGATCCTGGTCGTCGCCGACACCGCGGTCCTCGATACGCTGCCGGATCGCGAGTTCCGCGCCGGCTATGCGGAGGTCGCCAAATACGGGTTGATCGACAATGCCGAATTTTTCGCATGGCTCGAAAACAACTGGCGCGGCGTGTTCG
>JANYDY010000008.1 GCA_025363435.1 Betaproteobacteria bacterium | reverse complement strand
GCTAACGGAGTTTCATAGTTCAGTGTTGAATGACGACGCTGGCGGTTGTAGAACACCTCCATGTATTCGAACAGACTTGACCGCGCCTGTTCGCGCGTCTGGTAATCGCAATGCACGACCAGCTCGGTTTTGAGCGTATGGTATAAAAGGGGCCGTGTTAAAAATTTTTTCATGATGAGGCAATACCTCACCTCGATCATTCGTCTCCTGAAACTCTGCCGTTGATTCTTCTGGCTTCCCGCACCCTAAACTTCCTCTCACCGCTGCCGGCAGACCGATGCCTCGAAGTGTCTGGCGTCCGCGCGTCAGCTGCGAGCTGGCTGCGTAATACGGTTTATTGCCTCGGCTGCATTGACGATCGGAATGCTGTGAAAGGCCTTCAGATTAAGCAGGTGGCCATCGCCTGACACGATGAGATCCACGGGGACGGCCAACGCCGTGGCGAGCACAAGGTCATCATCGGGGTCGATGCTGGTGCGCCGAATCTGCAGTGGTTCGACGATTCGACACAATGCCGCATAACCGTTGAACAATTCAGCGGCTTTGAGCCCGCGCGCCGCCAGCGGTTTAGAAAACTTCTCGCGCAGGATGACTCCACCCAACTCGCCTAGCAGTGGCACGCTGCAATAAAGTACGATTTCCCGGGTCTGTGCAGCTGTAATCAGGCGTTGAGGTACCCCGGTCCATAGGAGGCCGGAGATGGCCGTATTGGTATCAAGAACCAGCCGCAGCACGCTTCTCGGCCCGATAAGCCTCGATCTCCGCTTGAATCTCGCTCTCGCTCATCGCGGGCAGCGGATCGGCTGCCAACTTCGCCTTGGCAGCGTCCAGACGTTCCAGGCTGCGTGCACGCAGCGCCTCCCGCACCATGCGTTCCAGTTCCTGCTCAGTAAGCAGGCCGGCAGCTTTTGCATCGCGTGCCAACTGATCAGGCAAATTCAACTTCAGCTCGAGGGTTGTCATGTCACCGCTCCTGAGAGTGCTCTAAAAACGATTCTACTCGCCGCAGTGCCGTCTTGCCACTTTGCGCTGCCCAACGCATTGCCGAATGCATCTGCTATTCCAACTTCTTCGGTAGCTCACTGATCGTTGAGAGGAGGAATCGCATTCCCTCCATGTCCGCTTCTTACAACCTGCCGGAGCATTGGCCCTTCGACAAGCTCAGGGCGAACGGCGGTTGTTCGACGCTGCGCTAGCTACCGCGCTTTCAGTTTTTCCTTGTCGTAACCGGCGATGCGCTTGTAGCTCTCGGACAGCGCAGCGAGTTCCTGCGGGCTGATCACGTCGTCGATGTTGGCGAAGGGCTTGTCGCCGGTGCGCTTGTAGACTTCCTGCAGTATCTTGTCGGGCGGCGCGCGTCGGTTGGCGAGCACGACATTGCGCGTGGCCGCCAGGCACTGATCACCGATTATCGTTAGGCAGCTATAAACCCCGGCAACTTGGAAGCCTTCATATCAAAAGTTGCCGTCGCTCGACATCCGAGCCGTCGGTTTTGGACGCCGATCAGACAATCAGCGAAATCGGCGGTCGTATCCTTCCAGATGAATAGAGCCTCTTCGATGGCAGGCTCATCTTCGAATCGAACATCGGTTGCATCAAGCAAGCCCGAGATGGATTCAATGATCAGATTCTTTGGCAGGCCGTATCGGCTACGCAGCACCCATTCGGTTTCCAGGAGAACCAATTGACTGACGAAAACGCGGCGCCCTGCCGCGACTTCACGCTTGATCAGTTTGCGTGCCTTCTCAAATTGAGCTTCGTCGTCCCGAACCAGAAAGCGAACGAGAACATTGGTATCGACCCCCAGCATTACCGCGACAACTGCTCAATCGGAACGCGCTTGCGACCCTTCTTGTGCAACACGCCCGCCAGTGCGGTGACGCTCTTGGTCTTCACCCGCATGACTACTGTGGTGTCTGGCATCAACGTGAACGTCATCCGGTCTCCGGCCTTCATGGAAAGACTATCCCGAATTTCCTTGGGAATCGTTGTTTGACCCTTGCTGGTAAGCGTGGCGTCGTTTGCCATTGCGTTCTCCTTTTTTCCTTACGATTGACATTATAGTAAGGCGATTGACCGCTGGCAAACTATTGACGATTTCTTCTCTGAATGGCTGCTAGCTACGGCGCTTTCAGTTTCTCCTTGTCGTAGCCGGCGATGCGCTTGTAGCTCTCGGACAGCGCAGCGAGTTCCTGCGGACTGATCACGTCGTCGATGTTGGCGAAGGGCTTGTCGCCGGTGCGTTTGTAGACTTCCTGCAGTATCTTGTCGGGCGGCGCGCGGCGGTTGGCGAGCACGACCTCGCGGGTGGCCGGCAGACGCTGTTCTTCATAAAATTTCAGCGCCGCAACCGGATCGGCAACGTTCTTCAGCGCGTCCGACAGTGCGCGCGCATCGAGTATCGCCTGTGCGGCGCCGTTGGCGCCGCGCGGATACATCGGATGCGCAGCGTCGCCGAGCAGTGTGAGGCGGCCGTAGCTCCAGCGCTCCAGCGGATCCTGATCGACCATCGGATACTCGAATATCGCGTCGGCGCTGCGGATGAATGCCGGCACGTCGAGCCAGTCGAAATGCCAGTCGGCAATAACCGGCATGAAATCCTCGAGCTTGCCGGGGCGGTTCCAGTCGTTTTTCTGATACTCGGGCGTCTCGATGTCGATCACCCAGTTGACGAGCTGGCGGCCTTCGGCGTCGATGTTGTTGCGGATCGGGTAGAGCAGCACTTTCGCCGGATGGTGCCAGCCGATGCGCAGCATGCTCGCACCCGTCATGATCGGCTGCCAGCGCGTGACGCCGCGCCACATATTGATGCCGGAGTATTTCGGCGGGCCTTCATTCGGGTAGAGCTGTTTGCGCACCGTGGAATGGATGCCTTCGCAGCTGACCACCACGCTGCCTTGCTGTGATTCGAGCGCCTTGCCGCTGGCAGAATCGACAAAATGCGCAACGCCCGCGTCGGCATCGACGCCTGTGCAACGCCGGCCGGTGATGACGCGGTCGGCGCCAGCGCGCGCGATGAAGGCCTCGAGCAGCACCATTTGCAGATCGCCGCGATGGATCGAAAACTGCGGATAGTCATAGCCGGCGTAGCGCCCGGCCGGTTCGCGATAAATGAATTGCCCGTAGCGGTTGAAAAAACAGAATTCGCGCGTGGTCACTGCAACGTTCGTCAACGCCTCTTCGAGGCCGAGCCCCACGAGTTCGCGCGAGGCATGCGGCAGCACGCTGATGCCGACGCCGACGGCTTTCAATTCCTGCGCCGATTCGTAGATGCGGCAGGGGATGCCGGTGCGGTGCAGCATCAGCCCCAGCGTAAGCCCGCCGATGCCGGCGCCGATGATGACGACTTCCATTGAATATTCCTCAGTCCGCTTTGATCTTTGCTGCGGCGACCACACGTGCCCAGCGCGCGAGATCGCGCTTGACCATGTCGCCGAAACGTTCTGCGCTGCCGCCAACCGTATTGAGCCCCTGGCGCGCGAGTGTTTCGCGGATTTCACCCTGCTGCAGCAAGGCGTTGATGTCGGCATTGATCTGCGTGATCACGGCAGGCGGGGTGCCGGCCGGCGCGAACACGCCGTACCAGGTTTCGACCACCAGATTCGGCAGCCCCTGTTCTTTCATCGTCGCGATATCCGGAAATCCATCCGAGCGTTTTTCCCCCATCACCGCGAGCATGCGCAACTTGCCGGCGCGCACTTGCGGCGCGATCGTTTGCAGTGCGGCGACCGTCGTTTGCACGTGGCCGCCGACCAGATCGATGATGGCGCCCGCAGCGCCTTTGTATGGCACATGCACGATATCAATGCCGGTTTCGAGCTTGATCAATTCGGTGACCAGATGCTGCGGCCCGCCGTTGCCGGGGGTCGCGTATAACAACTGGCCGGGGCGTTGTTTCGCCAGGTGGATAAATTCGCGCAGCGATTTCACCGGCAATTGCGGATGCACCACCATGGTCAGCTCGCTCGCCGCGACCTGAACGACCGGTGCGAAGCTGCCGAGCGGATCGAATGGCAGTCTGGCGCTCAGCGCCGGCGTGGTCGCGAATGATGTCCCTGTCATCAGCAGAACATGGCCGTCGGGCGCGGCTTTGGCGACGAAGTCGGTGCCGATGATGCCGGTGGCGCCGGCGCGGTTGTCTATGACGACGCCGGTCTTCCAGCGTTCGGCGAGTTTTGCCGAGAGCGTGCGCGCCGCGATGTCGGCGCCGGTTGCCGGCGTGTACGGCACAATGATTTGTACGTTACGCTGCGGATACGCAGTGATGATTTGCGCGGCGGCGTTGCCGGCGATCAATGCAGCGGCGGCGCAACGGGCGCAGTGTTGCAGCCACCACATGCCGTGGCGTAATGTCCATACACGCATCGCAATTCCCCCTTTGATAATGCTAGCATGTGACACTACTCAAAATACGGCGCCGCAAAAAATGAGGCGCGGATGCGGCAGGTTGGAGGAATTGGATGGGCCAGATACTGGGGCTGGGCATCACGCATTACCCGAATCTTGCGGCCAGCGTGAACATGGCCTGGCGCATGCAGAAGTCGCTGGATGATCCGGCGCTGCCGGTGGCGCTGCGTTCAAAAGAGAACTGGCACCCGACGATGCGTGCGCAGTGGGGCGACGACAACGGTCAGGCGCATTCCGACGCCCACCGTCAGGACATGATCGACGAGTTCCGCAAAATCCGCGCCGAGCTCGACGCCTTCAAGCCGGACTTCGTGCTGATCTGGGGCGACGATCAATATGAAAATTTCCGTGAAGACTGTGTGCCGCCGTTTTCGCTGCTCGCCTACGAGACGCTCGATTTTCAGCCATGGAAGAATTATCGCCGCGGCAAAAATGTGTGGAACGAACCCGACGACCATACGATCAAGGTTCGCGGCCACCGCGCCGGCGGCAAATATATCGCCAGCGCGCTGCTCACTGAAGGCATCGACGTCGCCTACGCCTACAAGCCGCTGCATCATCCGCTCGGACACGCCTTCGCCAATTCGCTGCTGTTTCTCGATTACGACCGCAAGGGTTTCAGCTATCCGGTCGTGCCGTTCGCGATCAATGCTTACGGGCGCTGGCTGATTGCCGGCGGCGGCGTGCCTTTGTCGCCGTCATCCGATGCAAAGCTGCCGGACGCGCAGGCCGATCTTGATCCGCCCGCGCCGCAGCCCTGGCGCTGTTTTCAGGTCGGTGGTGCGGTGGCGCGCGCGCTCAGGCAAAGCCCGTGGCGCGTGGCGATCATTGCGTCATCAAGCTGGAGCCATTCCTTTCTGGTGCGCAAGAACTCGCGCCTGTTTCCCGATGTGGCAGCGGACAGGCGTTATTACGAGGCGCTGAAAAACGGCGACTGGGATTTATGGCGCAATAGCAAGCTCGATCAAATCGAGGACAGCGGGCAGCATGAGCTGCTGAACTGGTTCTGCCTCGCCGGTGCGCTGAGCGAGCTTGGTCACACGCAGGCCGACCACGCGGTGTTTCTTGAATCGTGGATCACGAATTCAGACAAGGTGTTTGCCGTTTTCCGGCCGAAGTAAGCGCTTTGTCGATGAGCGCGTAATCTTAAGGAGTCTCTGCACAAGTTCCGTTCGCCCTGAGCCTGTCGAAGGGTGAACGATTTAGCACGATGTTTTTACTACGCCCTCCGTTCATGGTTCGACAAGGCTCTCCTGAGCGAAGTCGAAGGGCTCACCACGAACGGAGGGGATATCCAGGGCTTGCTTGAATCGATCAATCAATCCAAACAAGCATCAACATATAGAGGAGAAGTAATGAACACAGCCGCGACACACATCAAAACCGGCACGGCAATCGTACTGGCTGCATTTTGTATTTCCGGGCTACCGGCCGATGCTGCAACTTTGATTGTCGATTGTGATGCGGGCAACAGCCTCAATGCAGCATTGACGACCGTCAAGCCGGGCGACACAGTGCTGGTCAGCGGTTTGTGCAAGGAGCAGGTCAACGTCGCGCCGGAAGTGACGCGGGTTACCATCGACGGCCAGAAAAAAACCACCATACAGCACCCCGGCGGACAGCAAACATCGCCACATGCGTTTTATAACCGCGGCAAGGAAATCACCATCAAGGGATTCACGGTGACCGGCGGCCAGGACGGTATCCATTTGTCCGGGCCTGCTTCCGCAGTGCTTGACGGCAATCACGTCATTAAAAACAGCGGGCGCGGCATCCATATCGACAAAGGCAGCATTGTGCGCATACTCAACACGACGGTCGAGGAAAGCGGCGGCATCGGCATCGATATTTCCGGAGCATCGTACGCCTATATCGGCGTGTTCATCCCGCGGGTGCCGGCGCTTGGGCCAAACACGATACGCAACAACGGCGGGCCCGGCATCAATATCGAACGCTCTTCAGGTGCGTGGATCGTCGGCAACACCATCAGCGGCAACAAGGAAAACGGCATCGCCGTTCACCGCAATGCGCAGGCGGACGTTATCGCCAATACGATCAATGGCAATGGCGGCGACGCCATCTCGGTCAGTTACAACAGCGGTGTGAATTTCGACAGCGAACCGCGCCGCGACGGGCCGAATAAGACCGAGGCCGCACAACCCAGCGGCGGCGTGGCAGTCCGCTGCATGGCCGGCGGTTATGTTGACGGGCCGCTTGGCACGCTCGCCGGTAAGCAGGGCGCGAAGGTCTTCGACAGTGGTTGTGTTGACCGCGTGAAAGGGAATTGACGCGCTGTGAGGGTATCTCTTATCGCAGTGTTGTTACTGCTGGGATACCCGTTTACAAGTTGGGCGGCAGATCCAACGCCAGGCTGGATAAAGACCAGCGAGAGCGAAGCAGGCACTACTTATATCGATCCGGCGACCATACGCAAGCCAGGCCGCAAGGCGACCATGTGGGAATTGATGGACTACCGGCTAGCGCCGAACCCGAACAATCCGTACCTGTCGGTGAAGAGACACGACGAATTCGATTGCGACGAGCAGGCTCTGCGCACGCTCACCATCACCGCGTTCGCCGGCAGGATGGGCAACGGCGAGGTAGTGCTGAACGTGACCGACCCCGCAAAATGGTTTCTGCTGGTACCGGGCAGCGTCGGCGACGTCATG
>JANYDY010000103.1 GCA_025363435.1 Betaproteobacteria bacterium | reverse complement strand
GCCAGCAGCGCCAGCACTTCCTTCTCCGAAAAATTCTTCGGCACCGCGACCGGAAAGGTCAGGATCAGGCGCGGATCGCCGGCGAGTTGCGCGCGCGCGTTTAGCGCCGCGACGATACTCGCCGGCGTGTCGCGGTGAATCGCCTGCCCGCAGCCGCGGCAGAACAGTTGCGCGGCGCGCGCGAACAGCAGCTTCAGGTGATCGTTGAGTTCGGTCATGGTGCCGACCGTCGAGCGCGAGGTGCGCACCGGATTGGTCTGGTCGATGGCGATGGCCGGCGGGATGCCGTCGATGGCATCGACCTGCGGCTTGTCCATGCGGTCGAGGAACTGCCGCGCGTATGGCGAGAAGGTCTCGACGTAACGGCGCTGGCCCTCGGCGTAGAGCGTGTCGAACACCAGCGACGATTTGCCCGAACCGGAGACGCCGGTGACGACGATCAGCTCGTTCAGCGGTAGCGCCAGCGTGAGGTTCTTCAGATTGTTCTGGCGCGCGCCTTTGATAACAATAGCGTCGCGTTGGGCGGTCAGGTTGTCGCGGGAATTCATGGCTTGCGGCGGGGTGTGCAGGGCAGCGGAGTTCGGCCGCCTATTCTACGCGAGCCGCCGCCAAGCATGACGTCGATCAAGGCGAAAATTTGCGGTGCTGGTATGCTGTCAAAACTTTCAGGAGAATGTATTGAACCAACCCCTGCTTGCATGGTCGCGTGAGCTGGCGCTCGACCAGAGCACCATGGACGACACGCATCGCGAGTTCGTCGACCTGCTCAACCGCGTTGCGGCCTCTTCGGAGGACGACCTGCTCGCCAGCCTTGATGAATTCGTCAAACACACCGAGGAACATTTCGGCCAGGAAGAGCGCTGGATGGAGGAGTTCGCTTTTCCGCCGCTGCACTGCCATCAGGGCGAACACGCCAACGTGCTCGAAGTCATCCGCGAAGTTCGAAAGCGCGTCGCCGACGGCCAGGTGCAGTTGGGCGCGACGCTGACCCAGGCGCTGGCCGAATGGTTTCCGCAGCACGCCGGTTCGATGGATGCGGTGCTGGCAATGTATATGAAGCAGATCGGCTACGTGCCCGGCGGCGACAACACCGCGGCCATCGCCGCGGCTGCGGCAGCCATGGCGGAGCAAGCGGCGCCGGGCTGCGCACCGGGTGCCGACGCCTGCGGCCATACCGCGCCGGCGGAGAATCGCTAGCTAGGGCGCCAGCGACGCCGCATAAGCGGCAAGCGCAATCATGTCGTCGTCGCTCAGTTTTTCGACGGCGGGTTTCATGAGTGCGCTGCCCGCGCCGGCGCGTGCGCCGTGTTTGAAATCGAAAAGCTGGCGTACGATATAACTCGGCGAACGGCCGGCGATGCCGGGTATCGGGCCCACACCCTTGAGATCGGAACCGTGGCAGATCGCGCACTGCATGGTCGTGCCGCCGCCGCTCGTCTTCGCCAGCGCCTCTCCCCTCGCAACGCTGCCGACCGGCACGTAGGCGGTGAATTGCGAGCGCGAGTCGCGCAGTTCGAAGTGCTCGACATCGTCGGGCATCTCGACGATGCGCCGTCCCAGCGGCTCGCTGCCGCCCTCGGGTTTTTTCACGAAGAACAGACGTGCAATATACGTCTTGGGTACGGTGTCGCTTTCGACCACCTTGATGATGCGTTTGGGCTTCAGTGTGGAGAAATATTCCGCCGCCGCGCGCACCTCGTCGTCGGTCATGGCTTTGGCGGCCGCGGTCATAAGCAGCACCGAACTGCGCTGCGGGCCGGAAGACTTGCGCGCGCCGCTTTTGAAATCAGCCATCTGCTGCACGAAGTAGGCGGCGGACAGACCGGCTATGCCTGCATTTTCCGGGCCGCCGGTGCCCTCGGCGCGATGACAGGAGCCGCAGGCGCGCACGTCGGGTTTTCTACCGCGCGCCACCACATCGGGCATCGCGGCATGGTCTTCGGGGTGCCAGCTCGGCGCAAAGAAAAGATCGCGCGCCTGCACCCAGCTGAACGCGGCGTTGCTGCCCGGCAGGCGTTGCGGTTCGTCGGTCGGCGTCGGCACGACGAAATCCGGAGCCCACGGATAGGCCCACACCGGAAAATTCGCGGCGCCTGTGGCGGCCCCGCCGGATTGTGCGAGAACGGCGCCGCCCGTCAAAAACAGCGCGGCGGCAACCATGCAGCGTGCGAACAATCCGTATCCATGCATGTTCTGTTCCTTCTGAAGAGGTGGCGGGAAATTGCAAAAGATCAATATTTTGCCGGCATTATATTGGGAGGGCCGGGCTTTGTCCGATATCAATGCCCTGTATCGCTAAATCGCAGGTTGGGTAGAGTGCAGCGAAATCGATCCATTGCGGCGTTCCAAAATTCGATGGGTATCGGCCGTACGGCCTCAACGCGTCCTACGCGCTGGCTGATTTGTTTCTGCCCGCGCGTTCCCGCCACAAACTCGTCGCATTGCCGCCCAGAATGAGCGCCGCGCCGAGAATCAGCCAGCCGTCGATCGCTTCGCCGTAATAGAAGTAACCGAGCAGGCCGATCAGCGGCAGGCGCAGAAAATCCAGCGGCACCACCACCGTCGCGTCGGCGCAGGCCAGCGCGTTAACCATGCAGAAGTGCGCGCTGACGCCGGTGATGCCGAGCACGATCACCCACGGCAGTTGCGCCTGCGTCAGCGGCGCCCAGTGCGCGAGCGCTGGTGCCAGCGCCAGCGCGAATTGCATGAACGACATCCAGAACAGGATGCACAGCGCCGAATCGCGCGACGAGAGTTTTTTTGTCACCACATGCGTGAGGCCGAAGGCGAGCGCGCCGGCCAGCATGGCGAGTGCGGCCGGCGAGACAATGGCGAGCCCCGGCCGCAGGATCACGAGTATGCCGGCAATGCCGAGCACCACCGCTGTGATGCGCGCCGCGGTCAGGCGTTCGCGCAGAAAGATCGCGGCGAACACCGCCGTCCACAGCGGTGTGGTGAACTCGATCGCGAATACGGTGGCGAGCGGAATCAGGCCGATCGCGTAAAACCAGCCGAGTTGCCCGCAGAAGTGAATGATGTTGCGTGTGGCGTGCAGTTTCAGATGCGTGAAGCGCAATTGCGCGAAGCCGCTTTTGGCCAGTAGCAGTGTCATCAGCACCACGCCGAAGCCGCTGCGCGCCACCAGCATCTGGAACGTGCCCATGTCGTGCGAGAGCTCGCGCGCCGCCACCGCCATCGCGGTGAACGAAAACAGCGCGCCTGACATCCAGACGAGGCAGCGTGCGATGGAATTATTTTTTTGCGACAAGAGTTTTTTTAGTAGGTAGGGCGGAAAAGCGCAGCGCCATCCGCCGCATGGAGTGTACGACTAACAACACCTTCGTCGGAAGGCGCTGCGCTTTTCCGGCCTGCGATGCTGCGGGGTCAGGCAGTGTAGTACATGCCCGCCGGCGGTTTGCCGAACAGGGCCATCGCTTCCTGCATTTTCTCCGGCGGAATCGCCTTTGCCGCGTTCTGGTGGTCGGCGATGCTGTCCCACACTTCGATGATGGCGAGTTGCGCCGGCTGGTCGGTACTGCGCAGCAGTTGCACCGAGCGGCAGCCCTGCGCGCTTTCGATGATCGCGATCACTGATTGCAGGAATTCGAACAGTTGCTGCTCGCTGCCGGGTTTGGCTTCGAAATGATTGATGCGTGTAATCGTCATCTTTTCCTCCGTTCCGCGTTAACGCTGATATACCACTTGGGCTTGATGCGGCCAAAGTCGCTGCGTTTATGCGCGCGCAGGCTTTTTTTCGGATCGAGTACGCAGGCGCGGTCGTTCTCGCGTACGAACACGACCCAGTGCCAGCACGGCCGGCTTTTTTCGCGGTGCCATTTGATCGCCAGCAGCGCGCGATCGGGCAGCGCGTTCCATCCGTGGAACGGCGTTTCGCCTGTCGTGGCGCTGATGCCGAAGCGGCGCAGCAGCGCGCGCACCTGGCGCGTGTCCGACCACAACCGCGGGTAGGAGACGGCTATGCCGAGCGCGTGCGCCGCCGACTTCGCGCGCGCGTACGAGACGCCGGCGATCGCTGCAACGCTGGCGATGCCGCAGCCGGTGGGGTCTTGCTGGATGACGGGTTGCAGAGGCATGTCGGATACGGAAGGCGTGTGGGGCGGATTGGATATGGGGTATATCCATTCGGCGCAATGCGTTGTGCTTATTGCGCCCTATTTTTCAAGGTGAGTTAAGGGTTTTTTGTATTTCGTCCTTACATTTTGAACCGCAGTTTGGGCATTGATATCCTCCCATTGCATTTATAGATCGTAAAAGCAAAAAGAACGGAAGAAATAGACCAAGAGTTATAACGATAAGAAGGCATCCCATTCCGTCAGAAATGCCGGTTTGTCGTTCGGCGAGCACATTTTTCTTGCAGGCCCGGCAATATCTTTGCTCTTTAATGACATCTGTCATCATTAGCCCCGTGCTATTGAAGGGTAAAGTGCGGATTGTGTCCCAACGTTTATCGCGAGAACCGCTTCGCCGTCTCCGTATTCTGTGCACGCGCAATCAATAAGTCAGCATCTTCACGCAGCAACAAGCGCGCCGCGACCAGCTGTTCCGTTGCTTCCGTAAATTTTTTGACGTAGGCGGCATGGTCACCGTAACGCTCTTCGAGCGACAATCGCGGATCGTTTTTCGCTTCGCGCTCGGCGCGTGTCGCCGCGAACGGCGCATACGTGCCGTCGCGGTCGCACAATTCGCCTTCGGGATGCGGCTTCGCATATTCGTTCCAGCCGGTGTGGGTGGCGAGCGGCACGGCGATTTCCGGCAACTGGATGCCGGCGATTTCGTTGCCGTCGGCGTCAACTTGCGTGATGAGCGCGCGGTACGCGGTCTTGAACACTGGCGCGATCCAATCACTGAGCACACCCTGCTCGTTGATGCGGTTCGCGACCTTGATGCCGGGAATCGCCGGGAATTTCAGATTTTCAACGCTGGTGAACGTGTTGTCCTTGATGCGCGGCGTGCGCGTGTCGGGCGGCAGCTTGCCGCCGGTCCATTCGTCAAGCGCGACC
>JANYDY010000095.1 GCA_025363435.1 Betaproteobacteria bacterium | reverse complement strand
GTCAGACAATCCATCAGCTTGCGCTCGGACAGATTCGAAAAATCACCGCGCATCATGTCAGATACTTTCGGCTGCGTGATGCCCATGCGCTTGGCAGCCGCCTGTTGCGTCAGACCCAGCCCGCGCATGGCCTTGCGAATCTCGATGACCAGTCCCGCCTTGACTTTGAGCGCTTCAGCATCGGGCAGACCCAGATCGGCGAAGACGTTGTCCGTACCGCGCCTTACTTCAATGCCACTAACGTGCCGTTTTTTCATTTCTTAGTTCCTTTGCAAGCAATCCGGCTACTCGCAGCCGGGCGTGAATAATGTCGAGGTCTTTCTTCGGTGTGGCGATGCCGCGTTTACTTTTCTTCTGGAAGCAGTGCAACACAAAAACCGCTTCCTCAAATTTCACGGTGTAAACGGCCCTGTAGGTGCCGCCAACATCGTCTTCCACCACCTCAAGCACGCCGGCACCGCCAAAACCCTTGAGCACTTTCGCGGCCTCGTGCCGATCGCCGGATTGTGCCGCCCACAACGCGTAACCAAAAACCCTGCGCACATCCCGCGGCAGGGCCTTAAGATCTTTGTAACTGCTACCTATCCATTCGAGCGGCTTTTGTTGCGCGGGCATTTTTGAATTATCCATGAACATGTATAAAACTACAATCGCGCATGTTAATGTTTGGCGGCCTTAAATATTTTTCGCATTCATATCCGTGACTGAAACAGCCTATAGCGATGCTTTGGGGCCGGCCATTACCGGCACACTCGCGCGCTTCGCCGTCGAATCGCGGTGGAGCGCGATACCGGCGGCGGTGCAGCGCGAAGCCTCCCGCGCGACCATCAACTGGCTGGGCTGCGCGCTCGGCGGTTGCCGCGATGAAACCGTCGAGCGACTGTGGTCTGCGCTCGCGGATTTCGCCGGCCCACCGCAGGCGACGCCGCTCGGTCGCGGCGCAAAAACCGACGTGCTGACTGCCGCGCTGGTCAATGCGGTCAGTGCTAACGTGCTCGACTTCGACGACACCCATCTCGCCACCGTCATTCATCCAACCGCCGTGGTTGCCTCGGCACTGCTGGCACTCGCCGAACACCGGCATATCAGCGGCGCCGAATTTCTGCACGCACTGACGCTGGGCATCGAATGCGCCTGCCGTATCGGCAATGCGGTGGGCCCCGCACATTACGAAGACGGCTGGCATATCAGCGGCACTTGTGGCGTATTTGGCGCAGCGGTAGCGGCGGGCAAAATACTCGGGCTCGATGCACAACAGATGGCATGGGCACTGGGTATTGCGGCAACCGAAGCGTCGGGCCTGCGCCTGATGCTGGGCAGCATGACGAAGAGTTTCAATCTCGGCCACGCGGCACGTAGCGGACTCAACGCGGCGCTGCTGGCGGCAAAAAATTTCACCAGTTCGGAACGCGCGCTCGAATCGCGCACCGGTTTTCTGCGGGTGCTGGCGACGGACGGCGATAGTGCTGCAATTACACGTGAATTGGGCAGTCAATGGGAAGTTCTGGCCAATGCCTACAAACCCTATCCCTGCGGCGTGGTGATCCATCCGGCGATCGATGCCTGTCTCGATCTGCGCGTGCAGCATGCGATCGATGCGTCGGCGATCGCGCGCATCGAATTACGGGTCAATCCGCTGGCAATCAAGTTGTGCGGCAATCCGGCGCCGCGCGACGGTCTGGAATCGAAATTGAGCATTGCGCATGCAGTCGCGGCAGCCATGCTCGACGGTGCAGCGGGTGTCGCGCAGTTTACGGATATGCGCGTCGCCACCTCCGCGGTAATCGCGCTGCGCGAAAAAGTCGCGCTAACGGCGGATGCCGCCATCGGCAAGGAACAGGCGCACGCGCGCGTAACGCTTGCCGGCGGCACAAACCATGAACTGTTCGTCATGCATGCGCGCGGCAGCCTGGCCCGGCCATTGAGCGACGCCGAACTCGCAACCAAGTTTCGCGCACTGGCCGCCGGTGTGCTGACGCCGGCGAAAATCGAGACTGCACTGGCCGTCTGCGCAACACTGGAAACGCGCGGCGACGCCGCCGATCTGGTGCGCGCCGTCAGTTGATTCGCGCATAATCCGGCTCTTGAATTCCGTCCGGGAGTAACCGCAATGCCTTACGCCAATGCGAATGGGGTGCAGCTGTATTACGAGGAAGCCGGCCGCGGCACGCCTATCGTCTTCGTGCACGAATTCGCCGATGACCTCAATTCATGGGAGGCGCAAATGCGCTTCTTCAGCCGGCGCTACCGCTGTGTCGCCTTCAACGCGCGCGGTTATGCGCCCTCCGACGTGCCGAAAGCGGTATCAAAATATTCGCAGGCCATTGCCACCGACGATATCGCCGCGGTGATGCGCCATCTGAAAATTCGCAAGGCGCACATTATCGGCTGTTCGATGGGCGGTTACGCGACCATACATTTCGGTCTGCGCTACGCGCGCATGGCATTGTCGCTGACGGCGATCGGCGCGGGTTACGGTTCCGACCCCGATAAACGCGCACAATTCATGCGTGACACCGAAGTGATGGCGAAACGTTTCGACGAACTCGGCACCGCCGAAGCGATCAAACCTTATCAAGTCGGCCCGGCGCGCGTGCAGTTTCAGAACAAGGACCCACACGGCTTTGCGCACTTCTGCGCCGAATTCGCCAAGCACTCAGCACTCGGTTCGGCCAACACGCTGCGCGGCGTGCAGGCGAAACGGCCGACCATTTACAGTCTGGAGCGCGCGCTCAAAAAACTCAAAGTGCCGCTGCACGTGGTAAGCGGCGATGAAGACAATCTCTGTCTTGAGCCGGGGCTTTTTATCAAACGCGTCTGTCCGGCAGCCTCGTTTACCGTGGTGGCAAATACCGGGCACGCGGTGAATCGCGAAGAACCCGATCTGTTCAACCGGCTTATGGCGGAATTTCTGGCGGCGGTTGATACCGGGCGCTGGAGACTCCGCGATCCGCGTTCGCTGGTCAAATCGACCATGGCGAAATAGCTGCGCGCGCCCTGCTGCAGCTATTTGCTGTCGGCGATCTGCTTGATCGTGAAGGTGTAGCTCGTCTTGTCGAGCGGCTTGTGGCAGGCTAGGCACTCGGCCTGATTCACGCCGGGCCGGTGCTGCTTGTCGGTAGTGAATACGGCGTAGTTCCAGTCTTCGTTGCGCAACATATCCGGAATGTCGTTGCCGAGACCGGCGCGGCGCGCCATCGCCGTATAAAACAGCAGCTTCTCGGCGACGAAAAAACCGTCGCTGCCGCTCACCGGTTTGCCCTCGGCGTCGAGTTTGGCTGCATGTACTTCGACGAACATTTCAGAACCGTCAGGCAATGATTTGCCGGACTTGGCCGCCGCCACCGCAGCCGGGTTGGCGTAGTAATAGCGCACCTGTTTGGTCGCCGGGAAATTGATGGTGTGATATTTGGTGAATGTGTTGCGGTAATTTTCGGGGAACGTCACGCCGGTTTTGGCGAGATTGGGCAGAAACGCGGATTTGCTGCCTGCCGGTGCACCCGCCTGCGCGGCAAAGTAGGCGGCGACATTGGCGATATCTTCGGCGCTTAACTGCGCGGCAATCGCATTCATGACCGGATTTTTACGCGAGCCGTCTTTTAGCGCCTTCAGCTGCGCTTCCAGATAGACGGCCTTCTGTGCAGCCAGATTGGGAATCGCATCGCTCACGCTGCTGCCGGTCTCGCCGTGGCAGGCTGCGCAGACTTTGCTAACCCTCGCTTTGCCGGCATCAAGATCTGCGGCTTGAGCGAAAGCTGCAGTAGCGAATGCAATGACTAACGCAAATGCTCTTTTCATGACGCCTCCCGGTTATTGAGCGGCACATCGTAGCGGCAAGCCGCTACCCCGGTCAACCGCAAATCCGGCCGGCGTGGCGCAGCTAACGCGCCGCGCCACCCTCGACCTTGGCCTTGAGCCTGGCCATGTATTTATCGAGGTCGATAACGTAACGATCGTGCTCGGCCTCGCCGACCTGCTCGACCTCGTCGAACACCTTGCATTTGAACGTCAGCTTGCGGCGGTCGATCGCGGTGAGCTCGGCTTCGCAACGCACTTTTTTGCCGAGCGGCGTTGGCGCCATGTGGCGGATGTTGACCTGCAAGCCGACCTGGCCCTGCCCGGCCTTGAGATGCGGATCGACCAGTTTGTGCGCGGTCATTTCAACAAAATAGGTCATCGACGGTGTCGAGAACACGCGATAGTCACCGCGCTTGGTCGTCAGCGCCTCGGTGACTTCCCATTCGAGTTCGGTCTTCATGCCGGTTTTCAGCGTGTCCATGCTTGTCCTTTATTCTTTCGGTGAATGGTTTTCTTGAGCGGTAAGCTTATCAGCCGCGCGACTGCACGAAACGCTCATGCGCGCGCAAGGCTTTCAAGGCATAGCCGGCGTTGCCGATTTCATCGAACACCGGAATGCCGAGCGCGACGGCCTTGGCGCGAAAATCGCGCTTGCGCGCGTCGATTTCGGCGTCGCCGTCCGAACGCAGCACCAGCAGGAAATGTGCCTGGCCCGGAAATTTCGACTGCACGCGCATCGCCGCCTGCACCACGTTATCGAGCACCTCGGGCTTGGAGCGGCCGACGAAGGGCGCCATGTTCAGATGCATGACCAGCGCCTCGGGTTTGCCGATGCCGTAGATAATGTCGAGAATTTTCTCGGCAACGCGACCATCGTCCTGCTGCAGCGTACCGACCGGGCAGTCGACAGGATTGGTGATGGACGTGCCCGGCGGCAGCTTTAGCGCAGCCAGCGCATCTATGGTGTTTTGCGCGAACGGCGCGACTTCAAGGCCGAGGCGCGCGTAGCTGTCGGTGGCGAGCACACTGGCGCCGCCGCCGTTGCCGAACAGCACGACGCGTTCGGTCGGTTTCGTGACGCACGGCGTCAGCGTCTGGAAAATCAACAGCGTGTCGATGAACTCGTCGAGCGATTCGGTGAGGATGCAGCCGGTCTGACGCGACAGCGCGACCCAGGCGCGGTCGTCACCAGCCAGCGAGCCGGTGTGCGACACCGCGGCGGCGAGACCCAGTTTGGTGCGGCCGCCTTTCAGCATGACCACCGGCTTCTTCGCTTTCTGTTCGCGCAGCATTTCGAAAATGCGCCGCGCATCGCGCGCGGTCTCGATGTACATGCCAATCACTTTGGTCTGCGGATCGGCGAAGTAGTATTCGAGCATGTCGCTGGGCCCGATGTCGGCGCAGTTGCCGACCGTGACGAGGCCCGAGAACTTGATGCCGCGGTTGAGCCCGCGGCGCACGATGTCGGTGCCGAGGCCGCCGCTTTGCGAGACCACGCCGACTGAACCTGCTTCGCGCGGCCCGATTTCAGTGAACGTGAGGTGACCGCGCGGCGAATAAATGCCGAGGCAATTCGGCCCGAGCAGGCGCATGCCGCCGGCGCGCGCAGCGTCGGCGAGCTTTTGCTGCAGGTCGCGACCTTCGTCGACTTCGCCGAAGCCGCTCGAAATCACCTGTGCGAAACGCACGCGCCCGTTGGCCGCTTCAAGCAATGGCGGAATCTGCGCGCCGGCGATCGCGATGAAGACGTAATCGATGGGCAGCGGGGTTTCGGCGAGACTGCGGTAGGCCGTCAGACCGTCGATTTCGAGTGCGCTCGGATGAATTGGGTAGATCGGGCCTTTAAAACCGAGTTCACGAATGCGGCGGATGAAAACATTCGGCAGTGCGCCGCCCTTGGTCGAAGCGCCGACCACGGCAACCGTCTTCGGCATGAACAGCGGCGCGTATTTTTCAACAATCCTTTGTTCAACGAGATCGTTCATGTGAGCACAAACCTTGCGTCAACGGCGACCGCACCGTTCGCCGAAACAATCAGCGGATTAATATCGGCCTCGCGAAAATCGTCGGCATGCTGTATCAGAAACCCGTTTTCGCCACCGATTTTAAGCAGTACGTCGATGATCGCGTCGCGCGAAACCGCTGCGCGGCCACGCGCGCCGTCGAGCAACGCCGCACCTTTGAGTTCGTCGAGCATTTCCACCGCATCGAGGCGCGTGATCGGGCAAATGCGAAAAGCGACGTCGGCGAGGATCTCGACAAAAATACCGCCGAGGCCGACCATCACCAGCGGCCCGAAATCCGGATCGCGCACCGCACCGACCACCACCTCCTGCCCGGCCGGCGCCATTTCTTCAATCAACCAGCCCTCGATACGCGCCGCCTTGATTTGCGGCACGCCCGCCATCGCTTTAATCGCCTGCGTAACTTCTTCTGCGTTGCGCAACCCGATCTTGACGCCGCCGGCATCACTCTTATGCAGAATTTCCGGCGACATCACTTTGAGCGCAAAAGGCGGTGTCATGCCGGCAATCGCTTTTGCCACAGCGCCGGCATTTGCAGCGACTACCGATTTCGGCACGGTGACGCCGAAACCCGCCAGCAATTGTTTGCCGGCGAGTTCGTCCAGCGCGGTGCGGCCTTGTTTTTTTGCCGCGGCAATTAAATCTTGAGTCTTCATCAGGTCGATTTCTTTTTTGCCATTACTTCGGGTATCAAACCGGTGTGCACTGCGCCGTCACGGAACTGTTCGGAGCGCAGTATGGTCAGCACCGCTGGAATATTATTTTTCAAGCCCTGGATATCAAAGGCGGTGAGCCCTTCGATCAAGCGGTCAATTGCCGCCTCGCGGGTCGCCGCGTGCACGATCACCTTGGCGATCATCGGATCATAAAACGGCGTGACATCGCGGCCTTCGGCATAACCGGTCTCGACGCGTATGGTTGGATCCTGCGGCGGACGGAACACCGTCAACTTGCCCGGCGACGGATAAAAATTCTTCGGATCTTCGGCGTAGACGCGCGCTTGAATGGCGTGACCATTAATGCCGATTTTGGCGGGCAGTATATCGGCCAGCTTTTCACCGGCCGAACTGCGGATCTGCGCCTTGACCAGATCGACGCCGGTGATTTCTTCGGTGACACCGTGCTCGACCTGCAGGCGTGTGTTCATTTCAAGGAAGTTGAATGAGCCGTCGGCGCCGCGCAGCATTTCTACCGTGCCGATATTGTCGTAACCCATGTTCTTCACCATCGCCGTGACCTTGGCGGCGATCTCGTCGATTTCGCTGCGCGGTATCGCCGGCGCGGTCGCCTCTTCGATGACTTTCTGGTTGCGCCGCTGTACCGAGCAATCGCGTTCGAACAGATGCACGGCGCCGCCGTGTTGATCACCGAGCACCTGAAACTCAATGTGGCGCGGCCGTTCGAACAAACGTTCGAGATAGACCTCGGCATTGCCGAAGCCGCGGCTTGCCATCGACTGCGAGCGCTCGACCACCGCGAGCAATTCCGATTCGTCTTTCGCCGGCAGCATGCCGATGCCGCCGCCGCCGCCGGCCGGTTTTACCAGCACCGGATAACCAATGGCGCGCGCGGCGGCGAGAATTGCCGCCGGATCCGCCGGCAGCACATCCGACCCCTTGGTCATCGGCATGCCGTGTTCGGCCGCGATGTCACGCGCGCGCGTCTTGTGCCCCATCGCGGCTATCCACTTCGGCGACGGGCCGATGAAACAGACGCCGGCGTCGGTGACGCGTTGCGCGAAGGCTGCATTCTCGGAGAGGAAACCGTAACCCGGATGCACGCCATCGGCGCCGGCGCGGTTCAATACATCGAGCAAGGTATCCTGATTGAGATAACTCTCGGCCGCGGGCGGTGCGCCGATCGCAAATGTTTCGCTCGCCATCTCAAGATAGGGTGCGCCGTAGTCGGCTTCGGAATACACGGCAACCGACTTGATGCCCATTTCGTAGAGCGCGCGCAAAACGCGTGCGGCAACGGCGCCACGGTTTGCGACTACAACTTTATTGAACATCAGTAACTCGTCGGCCAGGTGCGCATCAGATGCTGCCCGACACCCTTGGTCATGCGCAATTGGTAAACCTCGAGCATGCGAATCAGATAGTCGCGGGTTTCTTCGGGCCTGATCACCGCCTGCGCCGCATAAACGGAGGCGAGGCCCCAGACGTCGGAACCCTGTTCGATCTCGGCGAGCCGCGCTTCGAAATCAGCGTCGCCCGGCTTCACGCCGTGCACGATGGTGGTGGCGAACTCGGGGCTCATGAAACTGATTTCCGCGCTCGGCCACGCCGAGATGTCATCTGTGTGGCGGCCGCCGC
>JANYDY010000090.1 GCA_025363435.1 Betaproteobacteria bacterium | reverse complement strand
AGCGTGATCGACTCGATGGCGCGGTGGGCGCGCATCATGATGGTGCCGCCCGGCGTTTCGTAGCAGCCGCGCGATTTCATGCCGACGTAACGGTTCTCGACGAGGTCGAGGCGGCCGATGCCGTGTTTGCCGCCGAGCTGGTTGAGCTTTTCGAGCACCTTCGCCGGTGTGAGTTTTTTGCCGTTGAGCGCGACGATGTCGCCTTTGCGATATTCGATGTCGAGGTATTCGGCGCGATTCGGCGCTTTTTCCGGCGACACCGTCCAGCGCCACATCGATTCTTCGGGCTCGCGTGCCGGGTCTTCGAGCATGCGGCCTTCGTACGAGATGTGCAGCAGGTTCGCATCCATCGAATACGGCGAGCCGGTCTTCTTTTTCATCTCGACCGGAATGCCGTGTTGCTCGGCGTATTTGAGCAGCGTTTCGCGCGAGGTCAGCGTCCATTCGCGCCACGGCGCGATGACGCGGATGTTGGGTTCAAGTGCGTAGTAGCCGAGTTCGAAACGTACCTGATCGTTGCCTTTGCCGGTGGCGCCGTGGCTGACTGCGTCGGCGCCGGTCTTCCTGGCGATCTCGATCTGCCGTTTGGCGATCAACGGCCGCGCGATCGAGGTGCCGAGCAGGTACTCGCCTTCGTAAATCGCGTTGGCGCGAAACATCGGGAAGACGAAATCGCGCACGAACTCTTCGCGCAGGTCGTCGATGAAGATTTCCTTGACGCCCATCTTCTTCGCTTTGGCGCGCGCCGGCGAGACTTCCTCGCCCTGGCCGATGTCGGCGGTGAAGGTGACAACTTCGCAGTTATAGGTGTCCTGCAGCCATTGCAGAATGACCGAGGTGTCGAGGCCGCCCGAGTAGGCGAGTACTACTTTGTTGATTTCGGACATGGGTTGTTCCGGCGGCGAAAAGGCAGGATTTTAAGCGCCTGCCGCGCCTAGAGCCAGTGGAATCCGCCGCTGCCGCCTACTTCAGCGAAACCCCCGTGGCATTGAGCTTTTCGCACTCGATGTCAGCGGGATTGCGGAATTCGGCCTGGGTCGCCGGGTCGCTGTGGTAATTGCCGATGATCAGCGGTAGCCGCACGAGTTTGCGGCGCGGATCCTTCTCGAGCAGCTTCCACCAGACCGCGTCGGCGATGGTGCGGATCAGCGTGCCGTCGGCAAAGCGGTAGGGAAAGCGCGGCATGCCGACGTGGGCAGACATCCGCCACATGGTGGCAGGGCCATAGCTGCCGCGCCGCCGGTCGCCGCTGCCGAGCCGGGTATGCACACCCGCGTCCGGCGGCCACGGCGGTGAAAACGGCTCTTCGTTCATGTCATAGGCGTATTTGACGCGGTCGGTGTCTTCGGCGTTGAAGCAGACCAGCCAGTCGCCGCCGACCAGTACCGCATCGGCGTTGTCGTCCAGCGTGTTCTGAAACAATTCGATTGCATTGGGGGCCAGGCGGTCGTCCAGATTCAGGTTCATGACATAAGGGGTGCGCACCAGCGCCAGCGCGACATTCCATGCCTGATAGATCGTCAACGGGCCGGAGGCGCTGAGATGCGTGCCGGTCAGCCACTCGGGGCAGGTGTCGCCTTCGTCGAACACGTAGATGACTTCGTAAGGCACCGTCTGCTTTTGCAGATTGGCGACATGACCGCGCAGCAATGCCAGCTTGTCTTTCTGTCTGCACCATACGGCGCAAATGACGGTGACCTTTGCATCCATTGCGGGTTTTTCCTGCGGTTCAGTGTTGCGCCGCCGGGTGGTCCGGCGCAAAAGCGAATCCTAGCGTGTTTTCGGCAGCGGCGGCGTTTGCGTGTGCCACCGAAGATGGAAAAACGTTCTCAGATCGGTCAAACTACGCCTGTCTCGCGGCGCCCGGTAATCAGTGTTGCCGCATTCACCAACAAAAATCCGCCTGTCGCGGCGCCGCCATCGTGCGGCGCAGTCGGGATCGCGCGGACGCACACGGCGAGGGGAATCATGAATCCAGTCAAGATAGGCGTGCCCGGCGCGATATTGGCCGCGTTGTGCATGCAGCCGGCGCACGCGCAACCGGCGGTGCAGGCTGATTATCCGAACAAGCCGATCCGCGTTGTTGTGCCTTACGCGGCGGGCGGGCCGATGGATTACATCGGCCGCACGCTCGGTCGCAAAATGCAGAACATCACCACGCTGGTGATCGACAACCGGCCCGGCGCCGGCGGCGCATTGGGCACTGATCTGGTGGCCAAGGCCGCGCCCGACGGTTACACGATCTTGCACACCTCATCGAGCCACGCCAGTTTGCCGGTGATTTCAAAATCGCTGCCGTACGATGCGGTCAGGGATTTCACGCCGATCACGCTGATCGTCAACAGCGTTGGGTTTCTGCTGGTTGCGCACAACGGCATCACGGCTAAAACCGTCCCCGAGTTCATCGCGCTGGCGAAAACGCAGCCGGGCAAGATCACCTATGGTTCGGGCGGCATCGGCAACGTCATGCATTTCGCCGCCGAACTCTTTAACGACAAGGCCGGCACGCAGCTCATGCACATCCCGTACAAAGGTGTTGGCCAGGCCATCGTCGATCTCGCCGCCGGGCGCGTCGATACCTGCTTCGGACCGGCGACTGCTTTGCTGCCGCAGATCAAGGCGGGCCGCATCAAGGCCATCGGCATTACCGCGCCGGCGCGCTGGAGCGGCTTGCCCGAGGTGCCGACCATCGACGAATCCGGCGTCAAGGGTTATACCTTCGTGCCTTGGTACGCGTTGTGGTTCCCGGCGCGCACACCGGATGCGTATGTGAAGCGCATCCGCAATGAAGTCGCCGCTGCGCTGCAGGACGCGGAAATCAGAACGGCGATGGGCGAGCAGGGTTTTGTACCGGTCGGTTCTACGCCGGCGGAATTCGCCAAAACCGTCGTCGAAGAAATCCAGACCAATCGCCGTCTCGCGGCGAAGATCGGCTTGCAGCCGGAATAGCGTGCATTGCCAATGCAGCCGCAAAATTATTTATTTTCTGAATCGGTCAGTTGATGTCACAACCACTCGAAGGAATCAGGGTTCTCGAACTCGGCAATTTCATTGCCGGACCTTTTTGCGGCATGCTGCTCGGCGACATGGGCGCCGATGTGATCAAGATCGAGCGCCCGGCGCGCGGCGACCAGACGCGCGCAATGCCGCCGCTGGTCAACGGCGAGAGCGCGAGTTTTGCCGCGCTCAACCGCAACAAACGCAGTCTGGTACTCGACCTCAAGCAACCGGCGGCGCGCGATGTCGTGCTCGAACTCGTCAAAAAAAGCGACGTGTTTCTTGAGAACAACCGCCCCGGCGCGCTCGAAGGCATCGGTCTCGGGCCGGAACAGGTGCGCGCGGTCAATCCGGACATCATCTACACCTCGGCTTCGGGGTTCGGCCAGAGCGGCCCGTACCGGCGTCGCGCCGGCGTCAATCTGATTGTTGAAGCGTTCTCCGGCGCCTTGTCGGTGACGGGGTTGCCTGGCGAGATGCCGATGCGCACCGGTATTCAGGCGGCGGATATTTTCGGCGCGTTGTTCTCGACCTACGCCACGCTGTGCGGGTTGATCGGCAAACTGCAGGGCAAGGGCGGGCGCACTGCCGACGTATCGCTGGTTGAGGCGTCGATCTCGGCCGCCGCGTGGGAAACCGCGTTTTATCTCGCCACCGGCGAAGTGCCGGTGCGTTGCGGCCACCAGCACCGCCTGAACACGCCGTATCAATTGTTCGAAACCAGCGATGCCCACTATCTGGCGATCGGCACGCCGAACGATGAATTGTTTCACCGCTTCATGCAGGCGGTTGATCTCGAAGCGTCGATTGGCGATGTGCGTTTTGCGACGTACGTGTTGCGCAAGCAGAACGAGGCCGCGCTGCTGGCCATCGTCACGCCGGCGGTAAAGAAAAAAGGCGTCGCTGAACTGGAGGCGTTGTTGATGCAAGCCGGCGTGCCCTGTTCGCGGGTCAACAACATCAAGGAAGTGTTCGACAATCCGCATATCCAGGCGCGCAAAGTACTTGAGGAGGTCGAGCATCCGCGCATGGGAAAAACAAAAAACGTGCGCAACCCGGTGCTGTTCGACCGCGACAGCCCGTCGATTCGCCGGCCGGCGCCGTTGCTCGCCGAACATTCGGCGGAGATACTGCGTGAGCTCGGTTATGATGATGCGCGCATCGCAGCGATGGCCGCCGCCGGTGCCGTGATGCTGGCCAAATAAAATTTAATCAGGGAAATCATCATGCGTTTATGGCGTAGTCTTTTATTCGTACCGGCTAATCAGAAGCGAATGCTCGACAAGCTGGGATCGCTGCCGGCCGACGGTTTCATTTTCGACCTCGAAGACACGGTACCGCCGCCCGAGAAGGCGAATGCGCGCGCGATGACCAAAGAGGCCATCGCAAAGACGCCCGGCAACAAAAGCTGGGTACGTGTCAATTCGGTACCGAGCGGTTTTCTGCATGAGGACCTTGAGGCATTTGTCGGTACAACCGGCCTCGCCGGCTTTGTCGTGCCCAAGCAGGACAGTTACGGCGACGTCGCGGCGGTTGATCGCATGATCGCCAGCATCGAAACGCGCAAGGGGCTGGCGGTTGGCGGCACACCCATCATCGTCATGATCGAAAGCGCGGCGGGCGTGTTGTCGGCGCGTGAGATCATCGGCGGCGCCAAACGCGTCGAATCAGCGGTCTATGCCGGCGGCGAAGACGGTGACATGAATGTGTCGCTGGGGGCGACGTGGTCGAGTGAAGGTCCGGAGATGATGTTCGTACGCCAGTTCACCTTTGTGGCGGCGCGTGCTGCCGGCATCGAGTATCCGCTCGACGGTGTTTATTCGAATGTGCGCGATCACGATGGTTTCAAGCGCGACACGCAGCTGTCGAAGCGGCTCGGTTTTCGCGGCCGCACCGTGATTCATCCGGCACAAATCGAGGCGGCCAACACAATCTATATGCCGACCGCTGCCGAAGTCGATTACGCGCACCGCGTGATCGCGGCGTTCAACGAAGCGTTGAGTCGCGGCATCGGCAGCACCACGGTTGACGGCAAGCTGGTTGACGTGGCGATGGCGAAGACTGCGCAGAACATTCTCGATCTGGTTGCCAAGATCAAGGCGCAGAGCGCCTAGTTCGGCGTCGCTGCCTGTTTTAGCGGGGCGAGCGCGGCTGCGTGCGCGGCAACGCTGGCGCGCGCATCAAGTTGCGCGATTGCGCCGGATGCGCGCAGGGCTTGCATCGCTGGAGCCAGTGCTTCCAGCATTGCAGGCGTCAGGCGGTCGAGCTGCGGCCGGATGTCGCGTTGCAGATCCGGTGCATTTGCAAATTTCGGTTGTTTCGCCGCGCGCCATTCGGCGAGTCGTGCGTTTTGCACGATCTTCGATGCTTCGATCTGCGCGCGGAAAAAATCTTTGGCAAACGCCGTCGTGATTCCGTATTTTCCGGCGTCACGTCCGATCGCTTCGACAATCTCGTTTTCGCGCGCAAGGTCTTCAACCGGCGCGCCGGAATTCCATTTGCTGCGCGCGACGTCTTCGGCGAGCGCTAGCCGCTGTTCGATCAGATTGAGCAGATGGGCGATCGGATCGGTGCGTGATTCGATTTGCGCGCAAGCTGCGAGCAGAACGATGCAGGCGGCGAGCAGGGCGCGGTGAACGCGCGCCGCACGGTCAAACGATCGTGCGGCCAAGCAGCAGGAACTCGATCAGCGCCTTCTGCACGTGCAGGCGGTTTTCGGCTTCGTCCCACACCACGCTTTGCGGGCCGTCGATCACTTCGGCGGCAACTTCCTCGCCGCGGTGCGCCGGCAAGCAGTGCATGAACAATGCGTCGGGTTTTGCCAGCCGCATCATGTCGGCGTCAACCTGCCAGTCTTCGAAGTCGCGCTTGCGATCGTCGTTTTCCGCTTCAAAACCCATGCTGGTCCAGACGTCGGTGGTGACGAGGTCGGCGCCGCGCGCCGCTTCGTGCGGATCGGCAAACGTTTCGAAGTGCGCCGTGTCGATACCGGCGAGTGCCGCGGCTTCGAGTTCGTAGCCGGGGGGCGTCGAAACGTGCACCTTGAAGTCGAAAATCGAGGCGGCCTGCAGCCAGGTGTAGCAGACGTTGTTCGAGTCGCCGATCCACGCCACGGTCTTGCCCTTCAGCGATTGCCGGTGTTCGATGTAGGTGAAGATGTCGGCCATGATCTGGCACGGATGGTATTCATTGGTCAGGCCGTTGATCACCGGCACGCGCGAGTTCGACGAAAAACGCTCGATGATCGACTGCTCGAAGGTGCGGATCATGATGACGTCGACCATGCGCGAAATCACGCGCGCGACGTCTTCGAGCGGTTCGCCGCGGCCCATTTGTGTATCGCGCGTCATCAGCGTGATGACCGAGCCGCCCAACTGGTTCATGCCGGCTTCAAAGGAGACGCGTGTGCGCGTCGAATGTTTCTCGAACACCATCGCCAGCGTGCGGTCGACCAGCGGCTGGTAGGGTTCGTAACGCTTGAACTTGTCCTTGATCCACAGCGTGCGCGCGAACAGGTACTCGTACTCGTCGAGTGAAAAGTCCCTGAACTGAAGATAGTGGCGGAGTTCCATCGCGCAATCCGGGGTACGGCAAAGACCGCTCAGGCGGTCTTGACCGCTGCAGGGGCGGCGCTATTTTTAGCGAGGAAATCGACGATCAGCGCGCCGAGCTGGGTGACCAACTGCTGCGCTTCTGCGAGCTGCATGGTCAGCGGCGGCAGCAAGCGCACCACGTTATCGGCGGTAACGTTGATCAGCAGGCCCTGGGCGAGCGCGGTCTTGACCAGCTCGTTGCATTCCATGTCGAGTTCGATGCCGATCATCAATCCCTTGTTGCGGATTTCGCGCACGCCGTTGCTGCGCGCCAGCGCCGCACGCATGCCGGCAACGATAAATTCGCCGATCGTCACGGCGTTGGCCATCAGTTTGTGGTCTTCGATGATGGCGAGCGTTTCCAGCGCCGCGGCGCAGGCCAGCGGATTACCGCCGAAGGTTGAGCCGTGGTTGCCGGGCTTAAACACACCCGCAGCGGGGCCGGCGGCAAGGCAGGCGCCGATCGGCACGCCAGAGGCGAGGCCTTTGGCCAGCGTCATCACGTCGGGTTTGACGCCGGAGTGCTGGAACGCAAACCATTTGCCGGTGCGGCCGGTACCGCTTTGCACTTCATCGAGCATCAACAGCCAGCCATTGGCATCGCAGATTTCGCGCAGGCCGTGCAGATAGTCGTCGTGACAGATGTTGATGCCGCCTTCGCCCTGGATCAGTTCGACCAGCACGGCGACGACGTTCTGATTGTTGCCGGCGACTTTTTTGACGGCGGCGAGATCGTCGAAGGGCACGCGCACGAAGCCCGGCACCAGCGGTTCAAAGCCCGCCTGGACTTTGCGGCTGCCAGTGGCCGACAGCGTGGCGATGGTCCGTCCGTGAAAGGCTTTATCCAGCACGATGATGGCGGGCGCGTCGATGCCCTTGTGGTGCCCGTAGAGACGCGCCAGCTTGATCGCGGCCTCATTGGCCTCACAGCCGGAATTGCAGAAGAACACCTCGTCCATGCCGGAGATGGCGGCGAGGCGGTCGCCCAGCTGTTCCTGGCGCTCGATTTCGTAGAGGTTGGAGGTATGCACGAGGCGCGCCGCCTGCTCGCAGATCGCTTTCACTACGCGCGGATGGCTGTGGCCGACGCCGCATACGGCGATGCCGGCAAGCGCATCAAGGTAGCGTTTGCCCTGTTTATCCCACAGCCAGCAGCCTTCGCCGCGCTCGAAGGTGACGGGCAGGCGCTTGTATGTGTGCATGACGTGCGACATTGCGATTCGACCCCCAAAAGCAATACGGCGGCTGCCGCCGCCGTTAACCCTGAATTATGCTGCCGTGTTGCCTGTCAGCTGATGCCCATTGATTAGTTTGTGCCAAACCGCCGCCACCGTGCAAGTGAAATTTTGATTGCGTGCCGCACTGGTAAAACGCACTGGTAAAGTAAACTAGCCGTCATGTTGTTTACCGATGCACTCGAAATCATCATCGTCGGCACCACCATCGAAGGCCGGCAGTTCCGGCCGAGCGATTGGGCCGAACGGCTGTGCGGCATGATGTCGGTGTTCGGCGAGGACCGCCATCTCAGCTATTCCCCGTACCTCAAACCTGTGGTTACAGCGGAGGCGCGGTGCGTTGTCGTCGATCGCGAACTTGAACAGATCGATCCGCCTGCATATTCGTTTCTGCTCGGCTTTGCGCGCGACAACGAACTGGTGTTGCGACCGGGGCGGCGTAAGCCGCGCCCGGAAGATGCGGCGCCGTCAGACGGCGCCGCGGAGACTACGCCATCGCCTTGACTGCGGCCGAGAGGCGGCTCTTGTGGCGCGAGGCCTTGTTCTTGTGCACGATCTTTTTGTCGGCGATCGTGTCGATCACTTTGCTCGAAGCGCGCAGCACCGTGCGCGCAGCGACTTTATCGCCGGCTTTGATCGCCGCCTGCACAGTTTTGATCGCGCTGCGCAGTTTCGAGCGCAGGCCTGCGTTGTGGGCGCGACGTTTGACATCCTGACGCGCTGATTTTTTCGATGATGCTATATTTGCCATGGTTACCCCGCTGACCGCCCCTCTGTACCTGGACGGGGAAAAAGGGCGCTATGATACGGGCGTTGCGCCCATTTAGCAAGCAGAATCACCGGTTTAGCTCGCCCCTCCCAACCAGGGCATAACGCCATGAATTTGTTGAAAGCGCTCGCCACGGTGAGCAGCATGACGCTGGTTTCGCGCATCCTCGGATTTGTGCGCGATACGGTGATCGCACGTGCTTTCGGCGCCGGTTTCGCGACCGACGCATTTTTCGTCGCCTTCAAGATTCCCAACCTGCTGCGGCGCCTGTTTGCCGAGGGCGCTTTTGCCCAGGCCTTCGTGCCTATTCTTGCCGAATACAAGGAACGGCGCGGTGACGCCGATACCCGTGCCCTGGTCGATCGCGTCTCCGGTGTTCTCGCGCTGGCATTGTTTGTGGTCAGCCTGCTCGGTGTACTGGCGGCACCCTTCGTCGTGCAATTGAGTGCGCCGGGTTTTGCCGCCGATGCGCAAAAATTCGAATTGACGACGGTGCTGTTGCGCATCACTTTTCCCTACATATTTTTCATTTCGCTGGTGTCGCTGGCCGGCGGCATTCTGAATACCTACAGCAAATTCACCGTGCCGGCGCTGACGCCGGCGCTGCTCAATCTGTCGTTCATCGCCTTTGCGTTGTGGCTGGCGCCTTATTTTGACCCGCCGGTGAAAGCGCTGGCGTGGGCGGTGTTCTGCGGCGGCGTGCTGCAACTGGCTTTTCAGATTCCCCACCTGTGGCGGCTTGGTTTGCTGCCGCGCTTGAAGCTCGATTTCAGCGACGCCGGCGTATGGCGCGTGATCAAGCAGATGGGGCCGGCGGTGTTCGGCGTGTCGATCAGCCAGATCAGTCTGTTGATCAATATTATTTTTGCCTCGTTTCTGGTCACCGGCAGCGTGTCGTGGCTGTATTACGCCGACCGCTTGATGGAATTTCCGACCGGGCTGCTCGGCGTCGCGCTCGGGACTATTTTGCTGCCGAGCCTGGCCAAACACTATGCCGATCAAGCGCCAGACGAATATGCCAAATTGCTCGACTGGGGTTTACGCCTGACGCTGATGCTGGCGTTGCCGGCGGCGGTTGCGCTGGCGATTCTGGCGGTGCCCCTGATCACCACGCTGTTTCATTACGGCGAATTTTCCGTCAACGATGTAATGATGACGCGCAATGCGCTCATCGCCTACAGCGTCGGTTTGCTCGGACTGATCCTCGTCAAGGTACTGGCGCCGGGGTTTTATGCGCGGCAGAACATCAGGACGCCGGTGAAAATCGCCTTGATCTCGCTGGCCGCAACACAGGCGATGAATTTCATTTTCATGATTCCGCTGCAACACGCCGGCCTCGCACTGGCGATCGGGCTTGGCGCTTGTCTCAATGCCGGACTGCTGTATCGCCAGTTGCGGCTGCACGGCATCTATACGCCGCAACCGGGATGGTTTGTTTTCACCGGCAAAATTGCTGTTGCCATTGCAGTCATGGGAATCTGCCTGTGGTTCGCCGCCGGCACTGGTGAGACGTGGCTGGCGGCCCGGGCAATGTTGCGTGTCGGTTGGCTATCCGCGGTCGTATTGCTGGGGGGCGCCGCCTATTTCGCCACGCTGTGGCTGCTCGGCTTCCGCTTGCGCGATTTCACCCTGCGCGCGGCTTGAGCGTTCGACGTTTGCCGAGTATCCTTACGCCTCTCATGAAGCCCTATGTTCGTCTCGCACGCCGCAATCCCGCGTGCCGCCCGCACAAGCCGCCCTCCCGCTGACGGCAACGTCGCGTCGTGCACGCGACCGAACCTTCATGATCCGGAACATTACTTGAGAGGTGAGTTGCTATGAACAGACGGGATTTCATCAAGACTACGACTGCGCTGCCTGCTGCGGCAGCGGTTTCCGCCATGCCGCAGTTGGTGTCCGAAGCCCTTGCGGCATCGACCGACAAGTGGCGCGTTTTTGAAGTGACCACTAAAGTTGGTGTGCTCAAACCCGCGGGCGTGACGCGCGTGTGGTTGCCGTTGCCGATTGCCGGCGACAGTGATTATCAGAAAAATCTCGGCAGCACCTGGAGCGTCGAAGGCGGCACCGCCACGGCGGTAAGCGACAGCAAAACCGGCGCCGAAATGCTCTACTTTGAAACAGCCGATGCGAGCAAGGTGCCGGCCGTGCAGGTGATCAGCCGCTTCGCGACGCGTGATCGCGCCGTCGACTTAAGCAAGCCGGGCGCCGGGGTAAAGGCGGATCGCGCCGAACTGCAAAAATATCTTGCGCCGACCGAGTTGATTCCGACCGATGGCATTGTGCGCGACACGGCGCGTGAAATTACCAAAAACGTGCGTGGTGGCGACGTCGAGAAGGCGCGCGCGATCTACGAATGGATCGTCGAAAACACCTACCGCGATCCGAAGACCCGCGGTTGCGGCGTCGGCGACATCAAGTATTTGCTCGAATCGAAAAACCTCGGCGGCAAGTGTGCCGACCTCAATGCGCTGTTCGTCGGTCTCGCGCGCGCATCCGGAATCCCGGCGCGCGATATCTACGGCGTGCGTGTGGCCAAGTCGGCATACGGTTATCGCAGTCTGGGTGCCGGCACTGAAAATGTAACGCGGGCGCAGCATTGCCGCGCCGAGTTTTATACCGCGAGTTACGGTTGGGTGCCGGTTGACCCGGCCGACGTGCGCAAGGTGATACTCGAAGAAAAACCCGATGCGCAATTGCCGATCGACGACGCGCTGGTGAAGGCTGCGCGTACGCGTTTGTTCGGTTCGTGGGAAATGAACTGGCTGGCGTTCAACACTGCACATGACGTCACCCTGCCCAGGTCCACCAACGGCAAGATCGGCTTCCTCATGTATCCGCAGGCGGAAACCACCTCAGGCCGGCTCGACAGTCTTGATCCGGATAATTTCCGTTATCAAATGACGGCGCAGGAACTGACCTCGTTCGGCGCTTGATCAAAGGCGGCGGGCCTGAATGTTCGGGCCCGCTGTTTTTGCATCTGCTCTTCGTGAATAAATTTTTCTGTTGCCGCACCGGCATTCTCTTGCTGGCCGCTGTGTGGACCATGCTGCTCATCGTAGTGCCGGCTGCAAATGGCGCTGCAACGGCACAGGCGTTGAAGCCGTGGAGCGGCGGCGCGACGCCGGCACTGGAACTTGCCGACCTTGCTGGAAAAAAACACCGGTTGACCGATTATCGCGGCAAAGTCGTGTTGATCAATTTCTGGGCGACCTGGTGTGAGCCCTGCCGCGATGAAATGCCCTCGATGCAGCGGCTGCAAAAACGCTTCGCCGGTAAACCGTTTGTCGTGCTCGCCATCAATGTCGGCGAAGGGGAGGCGCGCATCGAAGAATTTCTGCAGAAGCTGCCGCTCGATTTTATTTTTTTACGCGACCACAGCAGCGTCGCCATGAAGGCCTGGCGAGCACGCGGACTGCCGGCGAGTTTTATTGTCGGCGCGGATGGCCGCGTCCGTTACAGCCATATCGGCGAATTGAACTGGGACGACGACAAACTGATTGCGCAGTTGTCGCGCCAGTTTCGTTAGCCGCGTCGTGCCGCCGGCAATCGGCGGCTCACATGTCGTAGTCGATTTTCGGTTTGCCGTGCACCGCATCGTCCACCACTTTGCGGCTTAACTGCGGCGCGAACATTTCGATGAAATCGTAAATATAGCCGCGCAGATAGGCCTTGCGCGGGATGCCGATGCGCGTGGTGCTCGATTCGAAGAGGTGGCTCGCGTCCATCGCGCGCAGGTTTCTGTCCTGCTCAGGGTCGTAGGCCATTTTTGCCAGTATGCCGATGCCGAGGCCGAGCGCGACATAGGTCTTGATGACATCGGAGTCTATGGCAGTCAGCACAACATTCGGTTTCAGGCCTTTGGCTTCGAACGCATGATTGATTTGCGAGCGGCCGGTGAAGGCGAAATCGTAGGTGATGATCGGATAACGCGCAATCTCCTCGATAGTCAGCGTTTTTTTCTTCAGTATTGGGTGATCGGGCGGTGCGATGACGCAGCGGTTCCAGCCGTAGCAGGGCAGCATCACCAGTTCTTCGAAGCTCGAGATCGCTTCAGTAGCGATGCAGAAGTCCGCCTGCCCGCTCAGCGCGAACTGGCAGATCTGCACCGGGTTACCCTGGATCAGGCCGAGCTTGACCTTGGGGTATTTCTGGCTGAAGCGGCGGATCACCTCGGGCAGTGCGTAACGCGCCTGCGTGTGCGTGGTCGCGATGGTCAGTTTGCCGGCGTCCTGATTTGAATAGTCCTGTGCGGCCTGTTTGAGATTTTCGGCTTCGTGCAGAATGCGCTGCGCAATTTCGAGGATGGCCGTGCCGGGCGGCGTGACGGCGACAACGCGTTTGCCGTTGCGGACGAAGATTTCGACGCCAAGCTCATCTTCCAAAAGGCGAATTTGTTTGCTGATGCCCGGTTGGGAGGTGTGCAGCTTTTCGGCAGCGGCGGACAGATTGAGGCCCTGTTTGTTGACCTCGACCAGATAGCGTAATTGCTGAATTTTCATGGAGTTATCTGTAAATAAGCATAGGTTATTAGATTCTAACATAACAGTCTTTCCCGGTATAACGCGCGGTTGATACTATGCGACTCGTTCGAAAAAAGAAGCTAATAAAACATGTACATCTACGACGAAATTGATCAACGCATCGTCGACGACCGGGTCGCGCAGTTTCGCGACCAGACGAGTCGTTTTCTGGCAGGCAGCCTGTCCGAAGACGACTTCCGGCCGCTGCGACTGCAGAATGGTCTTTATATACAGAGATTTGCACCTATGCTGCGGGTGGCCATCCCCTATGGCCTGCTGGCCTCCCGTCAATTGCGAGCGCTTGCTTACATTGCGCGCAAATGGGACCGCGGCTACGCTCATTTCAGCACGCGCCAGAACATCCAGTACAACTGGCCCAAGCTTGAGGACGTGCCCGATATTCTTGAGAAGCTGGCGAGTGTGCAGATGCACGCGATTCAAACCAGCGGTAATTGCATACGCAATACCACGGTTGATCATTTTGCAGGCGTGGCGCCGGACGAGATCGTTGATCCGCTGGTGTGGTGCGAAATTATCCGTCAGTGGTCTGCTTTCCACCCGGAATTCGCCTTCCTGCCGCGCAAATTCAAGATCGCCGTCAGTGGCGCTGAAACCGACCGCGCTGCCATTCAGGTGCATGACATCGGGTTGCAGGCGCAGTACGACGACAAGGGCAACATCGGCTTCCGCGTTTACGTCGGTGGCGGCCTCGGTCGCACGCCTATCATCGGCACGGTGATCCGCGAATTTCTGCCGTGGCAGCATCTGCTGACCTATCTTGACGCCGTGCTGCGCGTTTACAACCGCTACGGCCGGCGCGACAACAAGTACAAGGCGCGCATCAAGATACTCGTCAAGGAAACCAAGCCCGAGGTGTTCCGTGCGCAGGTCGAAGCCGAATGGGCGCATCTGAAAGATGGTCCGGCAACGCTGATCGAGGAGGAAGTCGAGCGCATCACTAAACGCTTCACCCGTCCGGCCTATCAAAAACTGGACAAACTCGCGTCCGGTTATGTGCTCGCTCTCGGCCGCGACAAGGCATTCGCCAGCTGGGCACGCCGCAACGTGCAGGCGCACAAGGTCGCCGGTTATGCGGCGGTCACGCTGTCGCTAAAAAAAACCGGCGTCGCACCCGGCGACATGACGGATGCGCAAATGGAAGCAGTGGCCGATCTTGCCGATCGCTACAGTTTCGGCGAATTGCGCGTGTCGCACGAGCAGAATCTGATACTCGCCGATGTGCGCCAGTCGGATCTATTCGAGCTCTGGCAGCAGGCGCGTGAACTCGGGCTGGCAACGCCGAACATCGGCCTCCTGACCAACATCATCGCCTGCCCGGGCGGTGATTTCTGTTCACTGGCCAATGCGAAATCGCTGCCGGTAGCCGATGCCATTACGCGTCGTTTCGACGATCTCGATTATCTCTATGACATCGGAGAACTCGATCTGAATATTTCCGGTTGCATGAATTCCTGCGGTCATCATCATGTCGGTCATATCGGCGTGCTGGGTGTCGACAAGCAGGGCGCCGAGTTCTACCAGATCTCGATCGGCGGTGCGCAGGGCAACAAGGCGGCGCTGGGCAAGGTGCTCGGGCCGTCGGTGTCGCAAGCCGAGGTGCCCGGCGTGGTCGAGAAGTTGATCGATCTTTACATTGAACGCCGCGATAGCGCGGAAGAACGTTTTATCGATGTGGTGCAACGCATCGGCATTGAACCATTCAAGGAGCATGTGTATGGCGGGCATCATAAAAAACCGGCAGGTCGCGGCGAACAATTGGCAGCTGCTTAAGGCCGGCGCCGACAAAAGCCTGCCGGCGGTGCCGGAAGGCGATGTGATCGTGCCGCTGGCGCAGTGGCTGGCGCAGAAAGATGCCTTGCTCGCGCGCAAAGGGCGCTTGGGCGTGTGGCTTGCCAATACCGACGATCCCGCCGTGATTGCCGGCGACCTGAATCATTTTGATCTGGTCGCCGTTGACTTCCCGCATTTCACCGACGGCCGCGGTTCGTCGATTGCGCGCCTGTTGCGCGAGCGGTACGGCTGGACCGGCGAATTGCGCGCGATCGGCGACGTGATTCGCGATGTGGTGTTCTACCTTTCACGCTGCGGCTTTGATGCTTTCGATCTGAAAGCCGGCGAAGATGCGAAGGCCGCGTTGTCGGCCTTCGGTGATTTCAGCGAAGCCTATCAGACGTCGGTTGAGCGCCCGCAGCCGCTGTTCCGGCGGCGTGCTGCTACGGCACAAGCTGCTGCAGCAAAATGAAATCTGCATGTGGCACCGTCTATCTGGTCGGCGCCGGCCCTGGCGCGCCTGATTTACTGACGCTGCGCGCCGCGCGTCTGCTTGAACGAGCCGATATCGTTTTTTTCGATGCGCTGGTTAATCCGGAAGTCGTTGCCCTGGCCGCGAAGGCGGAAAAAATCGCCGTCGGTAAACGCTGCGGCAAGCACTCGACCGCACAGCGTTTCATCAACAAGCGCCTGATCGACGCCGCGCAAAGAGTTGCAACCGTCGTTCGCCTCAAAGGCGGCGATCCCATGCTGTTCGGCCGCGCGCAGGAAGAAATCGATGCCTTGCATGACGCCGGTGTTGTGGTTGAAATCGTGCCCGGCATTACGGCCGCGCTGGCAGCTTGCGCCGATCTGAAAATTTCATTCACGCAACGCGGCGTCAGCCGCAATGTTGCGCTGGTGACGCCGCGCATCGGCGCCGGTAAGGACCCAAGCGAGTGGATCAAGGCCGTATGCAATGCGGACAGTGCGGCGATTTACATGGCCGCCGGCCAGGCGCAGGCATTGTCGGCGGGTTTGTTAGCGGCGGGCATGCCGGCGGAAACAGCCGTCCTGCTGGTCGAAAATGCGTCGCTGCCAAACACGCATCGTATCCGCAGCAATCTCGTGGAATTACCGCGTGCCGCTGCGCAACTTGGCGATGGTCCGGCGATTATTCTGCTCGGCGCGGCCTTCGCGCATGCCGATGTGGCTTTGCAGTTTGATTCGGCCACCGGCGCAGTGGCCCTCAGCGCCCTCGCGATGGGTCATCGGTAAAACTTCGGGCCGAGAGCGAGGGCGTGGCGCGCTGCCCGCAAACGGCTGGCTTCGCCAGTAACGAGTCCGCGCGCCTAGACCGCTTCGTCTAAAACACGCTACAATTCAAGCTTTTAGCTTGGCTTGTATGCGCATCTCACGCACCATACCGGACGCTGCCGAGATGCCTGTTGCCCTGACCATAGGCAACTTCGATGGTGTACATCTCGGCCACCAGGCGATGCTGGCGCGTTTGAGCGCGGCGGCGCGCGAGCGCTCGCTGCCGTCCTGCGTGATGACGTTTGAACCGCATCCACGCGAATTTTTTGCGCCGGACAAAGCGCCGACACGCCTGACCTCATTGCGCGAAAAACTTGAATTGCTTGAACGCGCCGGTGTCGAGCGCGTGCATATCTGCCGTTTCAATTTCGATTTTGCGAAAACCGCACCGGAAGACTTTATCGAGCGCCTGCTGCAGCGCGGTCTCGGTGCACGCTGGATACAGGTTGGCGACGATTTTCGTTTCGGCGCGCGCCGCGCCGGCGATTTCGTCATGCTGAAGGCCGCCGAGGCGCGCTGTGGTTTTGAAGTGCATGCGATGACCAGTGTTTTGGTTGACGGCATACGCGTTTCGAGCACTGCGGTGCGTGAGGCGCTGGCAGCCGGCGACATGACGGGTGCGCAACGCCTTCTGGGCCGTGCTTATTCGATCAGCGGGCGCGTCGTCCACGGCGACGGTTTCGGCCGCACGCTCGGATGCCCGACTGCCAACGTGCTGATGAAACACAACCGGCCGCCACTGGCGGGCATTTTTGCCGTTGAAGTGCAGGGCCTGGACGGCAGGATACTGCCGGGTGTGGCGAGTCTCGGTGTGCGGCCCACTGTAGCGCGTGACGCGCGGCCTTGTCTTGAAGTGCATCTGTTCGATTTCGATCGCGATATCTACGGTAAACATTTGAAGATCGAGTTTTTGCATAAATTCCGCGACGAGGAAAAATACGCCGACATCGAAACATTAAAGCGCCAGATCGCGCGCGATGTCGAAAACGCGAAAGGCTTTTTTGCCGCGCGTGCAACCAACCGCAAGACCCGCAATGGCTGATTACAAAAAAACCCTGAACCTGCCGGACACGCCGTTTCCGATGCGAGGCGATCTCGCTAAACGCGAGCCGTTGATGTTGAAAGCGTGGCAGGAGCGCAAGCTCTATGAACAGATCCGTGCGGCGTCGCAGGGGCGGCCGAAATTCATTCTGCACGACGGGCCACCGTACGCGAATGGCGATATTCACATCGGCCATGCAGTCAACAAAATCCTCAAGGACATCATTGTCAAATCGAAATCGCTGTCGGGTTTCGATGCGCCGTACGTGCCGGGCTGGGATTGCCACGGCATGCCGATCGAAATCCAGATCGAAAAAGAATTCGGCAAGGCCTTGAGCGTGGGCGAAGTGCAGCAGAAGTCGCGCGCCTATGCGGCGGTGCAGATCGAGCGCCAGAAAAAAGATTTCATCCGTCTCGGCGTGCTCGGCGAATGGGATCGCCCGTACCTGACGATGGATTTCAAGAATGAAGCCGACGAAATCCGCGCGCTCGGCAAGCTGATCGGGAAGGGCTACGTCTATCGCGGCCTGAAGCCCGTGAACTGGTGCTTCGATTGCGGCTCGGCGCTGGCCGAGGCCGAGGTCGAATACATCGATCGCAAGGACACCGCGGTCGATGTCGGTTTTCCGTTCGCGGAGCCGGACAAAATTGCCAAGGCGTTCGGACTGACGAATCTGCCAGACGCCAAGGGCTGGATCGTGATCTGGACCACTACGCCGTGGACGATACCGGCCAACCAAGCACTTAATGTACATCCAGATTTCGAATATGCCCTAGTTGAAACCGACAGGGGACTATTGATTGTCGCGTCAAAATTCGCATTTCCCCCGGAATATGATCGCCCTCCGATTCAAATGGGAAAAAAAGGACCTTTGGTTCAGAGTCCATATGGCGACGATTATGTCTCACCTCTTTTGACGGGCTATGGGATAACGCGAAGCAAGATTCTGGCAACCTGCCTCGGAAAGGATTTGGAATTAATCAAGTTCCGTCATCCTTTCTACGAACGCACCTCGCCTGTCTATCTGGCCGAATACGTCACGCTTGAAACTGGTACCGGCATCGTGCACTGCGCGCCGTCGTACGGCATCGAAGACTTCAACTCCTGCCGCGCCAACGGCATGAAGGACGACGCAATCCTGACGCCGGTGCAGGGCAGCGGCCGTTACAGCGAAGCGCTACCTCTGTTCGGCGGGCTCAACATCTGGAAAGCTAATCCGCAGATCGTCGAGAAGTTGCGTGAAAACGGTGCGCTGTTTCACGAGAAGCCGGAGCTGCACAGCTATATGCATTGCTGGCGCCACAAGTCGCCGATCATTTACCGCGCCACCACGCAATGGTTCGCCGGCATGGAGGCGGTGCCCGGTTACGGCGGCGTCAAACCGGCGGAGACGTTGCGCGCGACGGCGTTGCGCGCCGTCGAAGCGACGAAGTTTTATCCGGACTGGGGCAAGGCGCGTCTGCACGGCATGATCGCCAACCGTCCGGACTGGACCCTGTCGCGCCAGCGCCAGTGGGGCGTGCCGATGCCGCTGTTCATCCACAAAGAGACGCGCCAACTGCATCCGCGCACGCTTGAGTTGCTGGAAACGATTGCACAAAAAGTCGAACAATCGGGTATCGAAGCATGGCAGCAGCTCGATATAGGCGAGCTGCTCGGCGCCGATGCCGGCCAGTACGAAAAAATCCGCGACACGCTGGACGTTTGGTTCGATTCGGGCTCGACGCACGAAACGGTGTTGCGCGGCTCGCACAAGGATGTGTTGCAGTTTCCGGCCGATTTGTATCTTGAAGGCTCGGACCAGCACCGCGGCTGGTTTCATTCGTCGCTGCTGGTGTCGTGCATGATCAACGGTGTCGCGCCCTATGGCGGCTTGCTGACGCACGGTTTCGTCGTCGACGGCAAAGGCCGCAAGATGTCGAAATCGGTGGGCAACGTGATCGCGCCGCAGAAAGTGCTCGATACGCTCGGCGCCGATATCCTGCGTCTGTGGGTCGGGCAGACCGATTATTCGGGCGAGTTGTCGATTTCGGATGAAATTTTGAAGCGCGTCGTCGAATCGTACCGGCGCATCCGCAACACGCTGCGTTTTCTGCTGGCCAACATCGCCGACTTCGACCCCAAAGCGCATGCGCTGCCGGTCGACGACTGGCTCGAAATAGACCGCTATGCGCTGGTCATGACGCAGGATTTGCAGGCCGCGCTGGCGCCTGCCGAACTTGGCGTCAAGGAACCGCAATCGCCCGGCCATTACGGACGTTACGAATTTCACAACGTCGCGCAGAAACTGCAGTCCTTCTGTTCCGAAGACCTCGGCGGGTTTTATCTCGATGTGCTGAAAGACCGCCTCTATACCGCCGGCGCCAACAGCCGCGCGCGGCGTTCGGCGCAAAACGCGCTTTATCACATGACGCAGACACTGGTGCGCCTGATGGCGCCGGTGTTGTCGTTCACTGCCAGCGAAGTCTGGGAAACGCTCAATGGCACTGACAGCAGCGTTTTCGAACAGACCTGGTATCAGTTTCCGCAGCCGCGCGATGCCGATGTCTTGCGCGGGCGCTGGCAGAAGTTGCGTGCTTTGCGCTCCGACGTCTTGAAGCTGCTCGAAGACCTGCGCATTGCCGGCAAGATCGGTTCTTCGCTTGCCGGCGAGGTCGATCTCTACGCTGATGGCGAAAATCATGCGCTGTTGAGTTCATTTGCCGACGATTTGCGTTTTGCCTTTATTACCTCGCGGACCACTGTCAATAAAGGCAGTGACGCCGGTGCGATAGCCACGGCGCTTGAGGGCGTCAGCGTGAAAGTCAGCGCAACGACGTACAGCAAGTGCGAACGCTGCTGGCATTACCGCGCCGATGTTGGCGCCGATGCGGCGCATGCGGAGATTTGCGCGCGCTGCGTGGCGAACCTTTACGGAGCGGGCGAGCCGCGCCGCTTTGCATGAGTGACCGCACATGAGCCGCTGGCTCGGCATTGCGGCGCTTCTCATCGTTCTCGACCAGGCGTCGAAATATGCGATAACGCAATGGTTGGGCGGTGGCCGCAGCGTTGAGATAACGTCTTTTTTTAATATCGTGCTGGTTCATAACGCCGGTGCGGCCTTCAGTTTTCTCGCCGCTGCGGCGGGCTGGCAGCGCGGGTTTTTCATCGGCATTGCGTTGATCGCCTCGGTCTGGATCGTGTTTTTGCTGCGCCGGCATGCGCGCGAAACGGTTTTTTGCTTTGCCCTCAGCCTGATACTGGGGGGCGCGCTGGGCAATCTGATCGATCGCATTTTAGTCGGTGCGGTGGTCGATTTTCTCGATTTTCACGCCACCGGCTGGCACTGGCCGGCGTTCAACGTTGCTGATTCGGCGATTACCTGCGGTGCCGCGCTGGTGGTGTGGGACAGCCTGAAGCCGCAGCGAAAATCCTGACACGGCGCCGGCATTCGCGGCGCATCGGATATAATCCGGCCCCATGCAAGTACTTCTCGCCAAACCCCGCGGCTTTTGTGCCGGTGTTGATCGTGCGATTGAAATCGTCGAACGCGCGCTGTCGATACACGGCGCGCCGATCTACGTTCGCCACGAAGTCGTGCACAACAAATTCGTCGTCGAGGATCTGCGTGCCAAAGGTGCGGTTTTCGTCGAAGATCTCGACGAGGTGCCGGCCGGCAGCACAGTGATTTTCAGCGCGCACGGCGTTTCGCAGGCGGTGCGTCTACACGCCGAAGCACGCGGCCTGCGCGTCTTCGATGCGACCTGTCCGCTGGTGACCAAGGTGCATGTCGAAGTTGCCAAGCTGCGCGAGCAGGGCCGCGAAATCGTCATGATCGGCCATCACGGCCACCCCGAAGTTGAAGGTACGATGGGGCAGTCGCAAGGCGGCATGTATCTAGTCGAAAAACCCGCCGATGTCGCTGCCTTGAAGGTAACTGACGAAAGCAATATCGCCTTCGTGACCCAGACTACTTTGTCGGTTGATGACGCGAGCCAGATCATCGCCGCGCTGCGCGCGCGGTTTCCGAAAATTGCCGGTCCGCGCAAGGACGACATTTGCTACGCCACGCAAAACCGCCAGGACGCGATCAAGGAACTGGCGCAACAGTGCGACGTCGTGATAGTTGTCGGCTCGCCGAACAGTTCCAATTCGAACCGCCTGCGCGAAGTCGCGGCGAACCAGGGTGTCGCTGCCTATATGGTGGATAACGCCCGTGAATTGAACCCGCAATGGGTCGCCGGCAGCCGCTGCGTCGGCATTACCGCCGGCGCTTCCGCACCGGAGGTGCTGGTGCAGGAAGTGGTCGCGCGACTGCGTGAACTCGGTGCGACGGAAGTATCAGAGCTTTCCGGGATCACCGAACGCGTCACCTTTCCGCTGCCGAAGAATCTCGCCTCGGCCTGAACCGCGCGCGGCCTTGCTGCTGCGGCTGACGGCTCTGCTGCAAACCACAGACAAAAAAATCCCCGCCACACGGGCGGGGATTTTTACGCCTGCTGCGTTTTATTGCTCGGGTTCCATGTACCAGTAAATCTTGGTTGCCGAGCCGAGGCTGCCGACCAGCACAGACTGCAAGCGCGAGTCGGAAACCACGATGTGGTAGATGTTCTTGCCCTGCACGATCAACTGGCCGGTTGAAATATAACCGTGCGTGATAAACGTCGAGTAATAACGATCCGACGCCTGAGTTACCGCACCGTTAATCGGCACCAGATCACCGGTCAGCGCGTCGATCTCGTTCAGGCGGCCTTCGCCCGCCGGCACGCAGGCGCCGCCGCTTTGTCCCAGCGGTGCATAGGTGCCGAAGCGCAAGCGCTGCTCGAATACGGTCGCTGCGTTAATTACTTTCTCGCCGTTATCGAGATTGCGGTACCAACCAAGAGACGTGTTCAGGACCGACGCCGATGTATTGGTGACCAGGTCGCCGGTCAGACGCTGCGTTAGATCGGCAACTGTAATGGCGTTCACGTTGGGCGCGCCTCCGCTCATGATTGTTCCGTAGTCCTTATCGATCACCATGAACATCTTGTCCTGCGGAGCAAACTGCGCACAGGTGTTGGTCATGACCGTTGGCGTGACCTGGTTCGCGGTCAGGCACAACGGATGTTCCTTGTCGCCTGTGCCGACGTAGACTGCGTCAAAACGGTACGGCAGATTCTGTTTCACGATTGCCGGCGGGAACATGATTTTGCGTCTTTCCCCCGAGGAAATATCGCTCGACAGTGTGGCAAAAAGCTTGCCGTTCCAATTGGACGGTGTTGCATCGCCGACGTCGAAACGCCATACGTTCGCGCGCATATCGCCGACGTAGATACGGTCGATATAGCCCTGTGAATCAAGGTCGGTATTGAGCGCTGTCACGTCGGACGGGATGGCGTAAATCATTGACCCGCCGCCGCCGCCGATAAAGGCGCCGGGCTGGCCTACCCCCCACGATTTGATGATTGTCGTATCGAAGGCATCGATGACGTATAGCGCGCGGCCCATCGAGCGCGTGCCCGGCGGCTGTGCGTCATCACCGGCGACCGCCGGAAATACCGGTACCGGATTGCCTGCGTCATAGCCGCCGCCGAAAATCAGTACCGGGTTTGCATTGGCGAGTATTTTGCCGACAAACGGTGTCGACCAGGTCTGCCCCAACTCATTAAACCCGGTGACCGGTGAGCAGGTGCCGCTGCCAACGCAGATCTTGGCCGTGGTTCCCGGCGCCTGACTGGCGTCGATTTTCCACTTGAACAGCGGTGTAAGCGGGTCTGTGATATCGAGCGCGTAATAAACGCGGCCGCCGCGGCGCAGACCGAAGAACATGTATACCCGGTCAGTACCGTTGACATAGCCGTCGTTATTGGCGTCCTGGTGATAGATCGTCGGCGTGCCGTCAGCCACGTAAATTTCACCGCCCGAGGCATCCGTGCGCATCGCGTTGATTTGCGGCAGCGCCTCCTCGACCATGAAATTCCATTTTTCAAGACCGGTTGCGGTATCGACTGCCGTGACGAGACCGTTGTTCTGCAGGTAGAACATGTATTGCAGGACACTCGGCGCCCCGGTGTAAGTCAGAATCGCCGGTTTGGAGTGCTGCACGTCGGCATGCGGCCAGAGGCGCCAGGTCGTGCACGTGGTGGCCGTCAAGCCGTCAGTACACGATGTGCCGGTTGCCGCAACGTCGCCGCCGCGGATCCAGTTGATATAGGTTTCCTGAACATCGTCGGCCATGGTGCCGCTGCCTGCCGACACGCAGTCCGCGGCGTCACCAAGACGGCACTTGGTGATGTTCGTGTTCGTCATGTGTACCTTGTTGACGGCATTGGTCAGATCAGCAGTGGCGCCGGAGTTGCCACGATTAGCCGCAACAGAATTCGTCAGAAAGGTATAGACCTTGCGGGTTTCCGGCGTCAACAAAGTGGGCGATCCCGTATTGTTGATCAACTGATAGCCCGTGCCGCCGGCTGCCGGCCGGCTGCCGTCAAGCACTGTCGCCGGCGCCCAGAAGCTCGATGCATTGACGTCGACTTCCGATTGCGTAATGCCGGTAATGGTATCGACGGTCACGGTCTCGATGTTGTAGACGCCGCTCTCGTTCGGCGCCGATTTGGTCAGCCGGCTCTGGCCGACCAGACACAAACCGATGCCGGAGCCGCAGATCGTTGCGTCGCCGTTGTCGGGGTAGCGGCTCAACTGGAATTTCTTCACTGTGCCGAGCCATTCAGTCGTCGGATCGGGCTGGAAGAACGACAGATAAACGTCGGTTGCGTTTTCCGAACGGTTCAGTGCCGAGATCGGCACCGTCGGCGCCGCCACAGTCGGGTTCCAGTTTGTAATCGCCGCCAGTGCGGCGATGATCGCCGCCGACAAGGCTGCACTGTTGTCAGCCGTGTAGTACTGGCCGTTGCCGCGTAACGCAGCATTCTGCAAAACGGGCGAATTGGCGCCGGCAAATCCGATCGTGTAAGTATTGACCGATTGTCGGCCGGGAATCGAATCGGCGCTGCCATCCGAGGTGAAATTGCGCGCCCCCGGGCTGACGTCGGCGTTGGTCATGAAATAGGTCAATTCGTCGAGCCAGATATAGCCGCCGTCGAACAGCGTGCCGGCAAGGTCGGTCGGCCCGTACGGCAGATGCGGTGCGGGGCCGCTGACCGGTGTGGTTTCGAACTGATCGGTCGTGCTGTCGGTCTGTGTCGAATCCAGTCCGGTGCGCGCTGCGACGGTGCCGAGCGGGCCCGCCCAGCTCAAATTGCGTATGTCGCCGTTGGCGCTGAAATCGTCCTCGGGGCCGCCGTCGGTAATCAGCACGACATAGTTTTTCTGGCAACCGGCCGGATTGGCGGTATTCGGGTTGTTCAGCATCGGCGAAGCATAGGCGCCGAGCGCAGTACAGCCGGTACCCGGGCCGGTCGAAGTACAGATCGCCGTGGGGTCGCGCCCGAACGAGGCGGGATTGCCTGAACTGGTATTTGCCGCCGAGGTGCCCCATTTCGGTGTGCGGCCGCTGAAATAACGGTAAGCCTCGTAGATCGATTCAGTCAGCGGCGTGCGCGCGGCAGCCACTACCGCATTGATTGCGGAAATCAGTGTGGCGCGATTGTTGTAATCCGGCAGATCGACCGAGCTCGAGCCCATGCGCTTGATCACGCGCGCCACGTTCGCACCGTCGCTGACGATGGCGCCGCCGCAGGGGTTGCTTTCCATGGTGGTGATGTAGGAACTGATCGATACCGGCGTGCCGGCGGCAACCGTCGCCGTCGCCACGTCGCTCAGTGTCAACTGTTTGCTGAATGGATTGATCGAGTTGATGAACGCAAACAGATCGGTCGTCACCGGCAGGCTGCTCGGATCGGCGTTGTTGATTTTTATGCGCTGACCCACCGCAAAACCGGTCACGTTGGCAACCGTAACGACGTTGGAGCCGGTCGCAATGCTGCCGGTGGTGGCGGCGGATGAGGCATTGGCGCCGAGTGTGAAATCGGTCAGCGTCGGGTCGAGCACATTGGCCGCGAATGAACTGATGGTAGTGGTCAGCGTTGCGCCGCTGGCGCCGGCGCCGAGCACCTGTATCGCTTGCCCGGCGGTAAAGCCGGGATTGCTCGAGGTAAACAGGTTGGTGCCCGGCGCGATAGAGCCGGTGGCGTTGGTGCATAAGGCCGTGCGGTTGAATACCATCAGGCCGAAGCGCACGCCGTTGGTGGTGGCGACGATGCCACTCAAGGCATCTTTGGCGATTTGCAATCGCGTTTTGCGCCCGATTGGCGCACTGGCCGGACCTTTCGGGCCGAACTGCCAGTTCAGGTAATTGACCGAATAGACATCCATATTGCCGCCGGCGATCGCCGAACCGGCGGTTGAGTACGGCGCGGTGGTGGCGGCTGCGGTGGCGTTGTACGTGGCAGCCCACGATGTGCCGAAAGCGACGTCGGCGTTATTCTTGGCATAGCCGCTGGTGGGGTTGCCGGTGGTGCCGTTGTCGGCGATGCAATCGTGATAGAGGATCGTGTCGTTGGCGGCCATGTTGAACACTGCAAAGTCGTTCGAGGTCGTGCCGCCGGTGGAGACCGTGGTCGGTGAAGGTTGGTTGCAGGCAGCGGTCGCCGAGCCGGCATTGACGTAGTAGCAGCCGGCCGGATTGGCGGCGCCCGGCCGTGTCGGGCAGGCTGCCGTCAGGTTATTGGCATTACTGCAACCCTGGGTGCCGTTGCCGCCGAGGTACGAGCCCGCCATTGCCGTGCCGTTAATGGTGAGGTTGGTCAGGCCGCTGACCTGGCAATGATTGCTGAGTCGATAGTTGACGCCGCCAAAGAATTGCGGTGTCAGTATACGCCCCGCCGGGCAGGCAGCGGCGTTGGCGCCGCCCGGGCCCGTGCAGGTCGATGCCGCACCGCAGGTGCCGCCGTAATAATAGGTGCCGTAGCCTTCGACATAAAGGCTTTGACGGCCGCTCCACGCGCAACTGCCGTATGTTGCTGTCACATAGGAGCCGCTGGCGACCGGCGCACTGCAGGCGGCCGGGATGCCGGCGCCGGTGGTGCAATTGTTGCCGCCGGTCGCGCCGAGGCCGGCAACGTCCGAGGCGACGCAGGTTGAACCGGCTTTTGCGTAATAGAGGTTGCCGTTGGTGCTGTTCGAGGTCAGCGGATCTTTTTGCGTCGGACTCGCCGGCGTGATTGGAGCGCCGGCAACGCCGTCGGCGTCGAGCGTGCAAGTACGTGTACACACGGTTTGCGTGACCACCGTGCTGCTGGTCGTCAGCTTGAGATTGGGGGCAATTTTTACCGTCGCCCCCAGCGTCAGTAGCGACGGGCCGGTTACGGTGATGCGCGGCTGTCCGCCGAAGGTCGTCACGGTTGCAATGGTTTCGACCAGATTGGTCACGTTATCCGTAACATTGACGATGTTGCCGACGGTAAAACTGCTGAGACCATTACTGGCGGCAGCGGTTAGGTCGATGGTCGTTGCGTTGAATACGGTACCGATAGTGGCACCGTGGTCGTAGTAGGCGGGCGTGCCGGTGGTGAAAGAAAAGCCGCTGCCAGGCGGATTGTCGCGATTGCCGTACCAGGCTTTGTAGAGGACGTGGCCTGCGACAGGGTAAGCCGGCGCCGCGTTGAACGCGCCGGTTGTGCCTGTGACGCCGTAAATATTGAGCGCTTCTGCCAGTACGCCCCACGCCAATGCAGCACTGGCCGTACCTATGGTCGAACCGCCGCTGGCGACGAAGCTGTTGCTGTACGGTGCGCCGGTGATGAGGCTGGCGAATTGGAAGCCGCCAAGGTCGGCTTTCGGCGTGGTCCAGCCGGCGTAGGAGTCGCCGCTTTGCGTCGAGCTCGCAGTTGATTTGTCGATGCGCGTGCGGATCGGCTGGCCCTGCCAGCCGATATTGGTCGTGCTGTTGAAGCCCGGTGTATTCGGCCAGCTGTCGCGCAGCGTCGAGGCATTGACCGCATTGATCGCATAGTTGGCGCGCATAGATATATTCTGGCCGACGTTACCAACGCCCGAACCTCCGGCGATGGTGTACGGGCCGGCGCCGATGGGGTATGTCGGCGCGACGCCGACGTTGTTGTTGTTGAAAGTGAACCCCGCCGAGTTCCAGTCAGAGTCGTTGTTCGTGAAGCGGCCGGCGCGCAGGTTGAGGAATCTTTCCCAGCGTATCCATTCCTGACCGCGATAGCGGCCGCTGTTGCGCGGTGCGCTCGACGGCGCAAAAATTGTTGAAGGGGTGAGCCCGTACGGCGTGACGCCGTCAACCGGGTCGATGCGGCTCGAAATGCCGGTGGCACTGGTATTGGACGCAACGTCGGCAACCGGCGCATTGCCGGAATCGTTGCATTTGTTGTAGACGCGGTAGTCGGTTGTTGCCGTGAAGGTGACGCCGGAGCGCGTACCGCCGATGGTTTGAATGTGGCCGCGGAAACGGTTCAAGCTCGGCGAGCGCAGGCGGATCGATGAAATGCTGGCGGTCGTCCAGTACATCCATGAAGCGTCGTTGTAGTTGCGCCAGACATTGCGTACGCCGGGGTCGCCGACACCAATGGTTTCGGTGCCGTTGGCATAGGTTTTTGCGGAATTCCACAAGGCGAGACGCGTCTCGGGCGTGTCACCGCCCCAGAAACCCAGGGTGCTGGACGGGCTCGGGCTACGTGCCGACGCGTAGAGCAGGGTGCCGCCGGTGGCGACGGCATTGGCCGCCGGCGTGCCGGTCATCACATAAGTGATGCGCGTCGACGTTGGCATGCTGTTGATCGGAAAGCTGCCGTTGTAGAGCGGATCTGTCGCGTTGTAGACAGCGACCGTCCAGGGCGTCGGCAGAATTTGGTAGTTGTGATTGGCGGCGAATTGCACCGTTGCAAGATTGCCGACGCGCGTAATCGAGGTGACGACCGGGCCGACGCCGGACGAAATATACGAACTGTTTTCGGAAACGTAGTTAGGCTGCGTGCTGTTGCCGATGACTGTGAGGTCGTTCCACAGATACTCGACGTGCGAGTCGTAGGCGCCGGGATATTCGCGCCAGTCTTCAAACAGGTTCATCGAGTCCGAAGTGTCGAGCACGATCATGATATTGGGCTCCGCCACCGTCGAACCGGTGTTGGTGACCATGAAAATGTCGGTGTCGCGCGCAAACGCCGGCGCCATCGCGGCGGGATTAACCAGTGCTGTGATCAACAACCAGGTAATGGCTTTGCTGAAAAAATTTCGTTTATTCACGGCGGACCTCGTTTGGCTGGACTACGACAAATTCGAAAAATTCGGGATGGCTGCAAAATAAATTCTGGAATTAACAGGAGCCGGGCGGTGCGAGCGATTGCACGCCCTGATGCACCAGCGTGCTGCCGCCGAGCGTACCGGTGGCCAGCGCGCGCAGGTCGAAGCGTGCGGCGGTCAATTGCGCCGCGCCCATCATGCTGCCGAAATTCGCCCACGGACCACAGTGAATCTGCGTCGGCGTCAGCGCGACGGTGCCACCGAACACGGTTGGCGGGTCGGTGCACTGGCCGGCGCCGGACGTCGAGTTGCTGCAGCCGGCGGACAGCGGCGTCAAACCGAGGAAATTCGGTGCGAGACGGCCGTTGTTATCGTTGATCCATTTGTTGATTGCATATTCGGCATTGGCAAAATTGAGTGCCGCGACGTGGCTTGAGCCGCCGATTTTCAATTCGAGTATCGACGTTCTGAGCATGGAAATAACAAACAGCGTCATCACCGAAAGCATGATCAGGCTGACGATCAGCACGGCGCCGCGCTGGCGTTGCACGGAATGTTGGTTGGGCATCACAGGCCTCGGCGTTGGGCGACATTGCGCAACTGGAACAGTTGCGAGAAAACCTTGCGTTTGTAGCTGCACGCCGCAGGTGTAATCGTGTCAAGCGTGCAGCGATAGTCGGTGACGTTGTCGCCATTGAGATCATAGGTCTTGGCTGAATCGTCATATTGCCCGGTCGGCGTGCTCGAACGCACCAGCAGGGCGACGCGCACCGCCACGATGTTGGCCCAGTCGGCGGTGGCGGGTGTTGCAGTAAAAGTATCTGCGACGCCGTCGGGTGAACCGGCCGGCGCATTGTCTACGCCGTAGAGCAGGCTCATGCGTTCGATGCCTTCGGCGAGGGCGACTTCGGTCATCACGCTGGCGACGAGTTCCTGTCTGACCAGTGTGGGAATCGGTTTGCCGTCGTCGGCCGCCGCCGTGCAGGCAGTGCCGCTGGCGAAGCGGCTGCACGGCCGGATGTAATAGACATGCGCGGCGTACTCGAAAATGTCTGCATCGCGCACGATGGCGCCCGGCAGGGTGCGCGTGCGGCCGGCGGCTCTGAGAGCGGCGTAATTTGCGCCCGCGAAAAGCAGACCTTCACCGGGGTCTGACTGCACGTAAATCGTTGTTGCACCGTTACGCTCTGCGGCAACGCCATCGGTAAGATTGCCGTCGCCGTTTGGATCGGGAATTCGATAGCCGTTCGAGCCGCGCGTCACCAGTATCTGCTGGCCGGCAGCGGGTGCGGAATAGTAGTTGCTGGCGAGGATGCACGGCAATACGATATTCACGTCCGCCTGCGTCAGCCCCACCAGGCCGAAAATCGGTTGTCTGACTTCGAACGCCCAATTCGTCAACGGCAGATTCGTCGCTGAGCCGCAGTCGGTGGCGGTGCTGACAGCGCCGTAGGACAGGTTGAGCGAGGTGGCGTCCTGCACGTAGCCGTAGAACCCGGCCTGTCGCACCGAGGCGCCGATATAACGCATGGCAGCGGTTGCGTTTTCCTGCATGCGCGCAAAATCATCCTGAATCTTGAACGCATTGGATGAATTGGCGATCAGCGTGAACAGCCCGAGCGTCAGGAACAACCCGATCGCCAGGCCGATCATCATTTCAATCAGCGACAGGCCGGCCTGTCGCATCGCAGTCATGGATGCGCGCATCATGGGCAGTTTTCCAGAACGTTAACGTCGGTGGCGACCAGGCGGCGACTCGCCTCGGATACAACGTAGACGCCAAGGTTATTGCGGCTCCGGTAGAGGCCGGTGCCGCAGGTCATGTTGGCAACAACGCTGGGGCTCCCGGTATCTTCGCTGCCTTGCCAGGCAACGCTGATGCGCAGTGTGCGCGTAAACACATTGCCGACGGGTGCCGGTGCAGCCGGGCAGCTCGCCACTGTCGAGGCGAGTTGCACGATGCAACCGTTGGCATTCAAAATGCCGCCGACCCGATTGCCGCCGACGGCGAGGTTTTCGCTGTAACCGAGCAACTGGCCTTCCCACATCGCAACGTCGTAGCGCTGCAGTTCGAGGCTGGTGCACACGGCGGTGGCGCAATTGGTGATGTTGTTTTTCAGCAGGTCGGCATAAAAAAGGCCGTAGTTATTGCCGACCGGCGTAACCAGCGGCGCCGCTGCGGCATAGTTGCCCGCCTGCTGACGGTTGCCGAGTATGCGTTCGGCCATATCGCCGGCGAGTGAGAGCGCCTGCTGGCGCTGAAAGGCTTCGAATGCCGCGCGCTGGCCCCGCGCCATCAGACCGGCAATACCCAGCAGCCCGAACATCAGGATGACCAGCGTGACGAGCACCTCGATCATGGTAAAGCCGCGGCGTTTCAGCATGGTGGCGTCACCCCTTTGCAACTCGCCGAGCCGCTGGTGATGATGCGGGAATTGACGCGACCGGAAAGATCGAACAGCACGGCGCGGGTTTTGTTATTGCAGGGATCAGTGTCGCCCATCGGGTCGACGACATAAATGCCGTCGGCTGCGGTGGTTGCGGTGCCTGAGCGGACGACGCGCCCGTCGGGGCGGAAAATCACATTGGTGGCGAAATCGGCGACCGTGCTGCACACATACAGCCGGCCGGTTGCGCTGCCGGTACCGGTACCAAAGCCGTTGAACTGCTGGAGTTCTTCGCCGGCGTCGTAGGTTAGATTGTTGTTGAGGTCGGCAAAGATGCGCCAGCCGCTGTTCCAGTCGGCGCCGAGCCGCTGTATGTAAACGCGGCGGCCCAGTTCGACTGATTTGGCGCGTGCATAGGCAATTTGCGAAGCAATATCGGAGGTCACGCTGCGCACGCGTTGTTCGGCGACAAAATCGGCCATGTTCGGCAACCCGATGGCGATCAGTGTGGCAACGATCGCCAGCACGATCATCAGTTCGATGAGCGTGAAGCCGCGCGCCGCAGCGCGCCGCCATGTTGCCGTCGTCACGGAGTCGGCGTACACGTGTTGCGTTCCCAGAGGCAATCTTTGGCGCTGTCGTAGGCGCTGTTGCTGTCGACTTCGCGCCAGCGCTGTCCGGCATTGTTGGTGCACAGTCTGCCGTCCGTGCTGACTGTGCCGCCGGCGATCGGCGCAAGGCATATGGTAAACGTCGGCACTACACCGGCAGCCTGCACTGGCACCGTAAATGCCGGCGCCTGATATTTTGCAGCAACGGTGTCAGGCGTCGACATCGTGATCTTGGTCGCAGTCGATGTGGTGGCGATGCCCGCAGCGTACCAGCGCACGTCGATGAAGTACTGTTCCTGGCGCTGCGCGAGATCGAGCAAAAACTGCTGTCCGGCGGAGCGCACCGCGCGGATCATGTGTTGCTGGTAGGAAGGCAGTGCGACGGCGACAAGAATCGCCACGATCGCACAAGTGATCATCAGTTCTATCAAGGTAAAGCCGGAAGAACGTTGCATGATTTACTCCCCAGACGTTGGCATGTTAATGACGATGGACGGGCAATTCCACGCTTTACCGATAAGCGGTCACTCTGTTGGAATGAACGGAAATCGCGTGAAATTGACGCATTATTTAAAAACAAAAACAATGAGTTAAATTGATTTCTGGTTGGCAGAGCGCCGCTTCGAATTCTAGCACCGGGGCGCTTGCAGACGCAGCGCGCAATGCCGCTGTGCGATAAGTCACACGCCGGCGCGCTGTGGCAGCGCACAGGCACCAACGCGAACGATATTTGCGAATTAGACAGAGTCCAATTGTTGGCCTAGAATCAGTCGCGCTTGGAGCCGGATCATGGAACAAAACACCTACACACGCGAAAGCCTGCCCGCACTGCTGCGTGAGCACGGCATCAGCCCGACGCATCAGCGTATTGAGATTGCGCATGCCATCCTGTCGCGCTGCGAGCACGTTTCGGCCGATCGCATACTCGCGCTGGCCAATGATCGCGCCACTGAAACCTCGAAGGCGACTGTTTACAACACGCTGAAACTGTTTGTTGAGCACAAGCTCATACGCGAGGTGATCGCGGCGCCGGGCAAAGTGTTCTACGACCCGAACACTGCGCCGCACCATCACTTCTACGATGTTGATACCGGCGAACTCACGGATATCGACGCGCGCGCCATCGCAGTCACCGGTTTGCCGCCGCTGCCGCATGGCGCGGTTGCCGAGGGCGTTGATGTGATTGTGCGCATTCGTTCGCGCACGAATTGAAAAATCCGCCACTGCCGGGTTTGCGCACTGGCGCCGCGTAGTCGCGCGCGCCCGGGTTGGCCGGCGCACATGCGTAAATGTCCTTGCTGCGCATCGGGATCAATCGCAATCCGATCGCGCTTGAGTATGGCAAACCCCGCACTGACGCTCAGTGCGGGGGTGGTTTTGTCGTCGCCGCTTTTTTGATTGAATACCGCAATGACCGCCATAGTGTTCCTGTCTGGTGTTCCCCGTGACTTGACGCAGGATACGGCCGGTGCGCGTGGATTGACGCTGCAAACAGCCCGGTAAAACGCGCGGTAATTCGCGGTTTGCAGTTTGCTGCTCAGACTTTCGTTGAGTCGAATCACGCAAGTCATGGACGCATAACGACTTCGATTGCGGGCGTGCCGGCGATGTAGGAAGTCTTCCTACAAAACATAACGCGCATCAAGCAGGTCAATTCATCGAATCTGTCCGATTAAGTTTTCACGCAGCGGCGCGCATGATTCACTCCATCGTAAACGTCAACGCGACATTTAAAGGAGAGGGTCATGAGCAAAGATCAACTGCTGGGCGAAATCCGCGAAACCAATCTGGCTTACCTGCTGCTCGCGCAGCAAATGATCCGCATGGATATTGCAACCGCCGTGTTTCGTCTCGGCATTAGCCAGGAGGTCGCGGAAATTCTTGATCAGCTGTCGCCCGGCCAGATCATGAAGATGGCGGCGTCCAATATGTTGATGTGCCGTTTCCGCTGCGACGACCGCGCGATACTCGGTTTGCTTACCGACCACAACACAAACAAGCCGATGACCGCTTCGCATGCCGCTGTGTTGATGGCGGGTCAGCCGGCCGCCGGCCTCGCCTGATCGAATCTTTATTCCGCCAACTTGGAGCACAGCCATGCGCAACAAAAGCGTCGTGACGGAATCAAAACAGATTCAGCTTGCAATCGAGCTGGTAAATCTTGGCGCGCGTCTGCAGGTTCTCGAAGCCGAGACCAATCTCAGCCGCGAACGTCTGCTTAACCTCTACAAGGAAGTCAAAGGCGTGTCGCCGCCCAAGGGCATGCTGCCTTTTTCGACCGACTGGTTCATGAGCTGGCAGCCGAACATACACTCCTCGCTGTTTATCGATATCTACCGCTACCTCGGCAAAAACGCCGGATTGAGCGGCATCGAGGCGATTGTCAAAGCCTACCGTCTCTATCTCGAACACGTCGAAGTCAACAATCTTGAATCAGTGTTGAGCCTGACCCGCGCCTGGAGCCTGATCCGTTTTCTCGATGCGAAGATGCTGACCACGGTGCCGTGCACCGAATGCGGCGGCTACTTCGTTGTGCATGCGATGGATTTGCATCGCGGTTACGTCTGCGGTCTTTGCCATGTGCCGTCGCGCGCCGGCAAAACACGCCAGGCCGCCGCGGCCGCCGCTGTCAGTGCAGGTGCCGCATTGAAACTGCCCGCGCCTGCGCTCATCGGCAGCAAGCTGCGCGTTGCCGCGGCACGCGTAAGCTAACCGGCCTGACAACAGCGTCGCACACTCGGTGCGTCGCGTCAGACGCGTAAAACAGCGGGCACTTTACCCGCCTATTTACGGGTTCACCCGCACCGCGCCGGGGCTATTCTTCACATGCACGGATTGCCGCGCCTGAGGCGCCGGCAATTCGACCGTGCGAACGTGAAACTGGATTAAGGGGCAGCGCCGTGCTGGTGATCGTCGGATACCTCATCGTAATGGCTTCGGTTTTCGGCGGCTTCGCCATGGCCGGCGGTCACCTCGGCGCGCTGTTTCAGCCGCTTGAGCTGCTGATGATCGGCGGCGCCGCCACCGGCGCTTTTCTCGTCGGCAACAACGGCAAGGCCATCAAGGCCACGCTGAAGGCTTTGCCGTCGGTACTGAAGGGCTCGAAGTATTCGAAGCAGCTTTATATGGATCTGATGGCGCTGCTCTACGACATTCTGGCCAAGGTGCGCAAAGAGGGCCTGATGACGATCGAGGGTGATGTCGAGAATCCGGGCCAGAGCCCGCTGTTCGCGAAGTACCCCAATGTGAGCGCCGACCATCACGTGCTGGAATTTATGACCGACTACCTGCGTTTGATGGTTGGTGGCAACCTTAACGCGATGGAAATCGAAAATCTGATGGACAACGAAATCGGCACACACCATCAGGAAGGCGAGGTGCCGGTGCATTGCGTGGCGAAGCTCGGCGACGGTCTGCCGGCGTTCGGCATTGTGGCGGCAGTGATGGGTGTCGTGCACACCATGGAATCGGTCGGCATTCCGCCGTCGGAACTCGGCATGCTGATTGCACACGCGCTGGTCGGCACCTTCCTCGGCATTTTGCTGGCCTATGGTTTTGTCGGTCCGCTGTCGAGCCTGCTCGAACAGAAACTCGTCGAGTCGAGCAAGATGCTCGAATGCATCAAGGTCACGCTGCTCGCCAGCCTGAACGGTTATTCGCCGGCGCTGGCGGTGGAATTCGGCCGCAAGGTGCTCTACTCGACCGAGCGTCCGTCCTTCCTTGAACTCGAAGCCCATGTGAAGAGAAAGTAGTGAAGCGCAAACACCGCGTCGACGGCGCGCAGGTGCAGCATGGCTGACGACACCCAGCGCCCCATCGTCATCAAACGCATCAAGAAAACCGCCGCCGGCCACCACGGCGGCGCATGGAAAATCGCGTACGCCGACTTCGTTACTGCGATGATGGCGTTCTTTTTGCTGATGTGGCTGCTCGGTTCGACCACCAAGGGCGATCTACAGGGTATCTCCGATTATTTCCGCACGCCGTTGAAGGTTGCGCTGTCCGGCGGCAGCGGCAGCGGCGACAGCACCAGCCCGATGGCGGCCGGCGGCCGCGATCTCACGCGCGGCGACAGCATGCAGATGAAGCGCGGCACGCTGCCCGAACGCAAGCAGCAGATCAATCCGAAAGACGCGAAGGCCGAGGTGCAGCGCCTTGAAGGCGTTCGTTTGAATGCGCTGAAAGCCCGCCTCGACCAGGTAATCGATGCAAGCGCCCTGATGCGCAAGTACCGCGACCAGTTGCTGATCGACTTTACGAACGAGGGTCTGCGTGTGCAAATCGTCGACGAACTCAACCGGCCGCTGTTCGATCTCGGCAGCGCCAAGTTAAAACCGTACGCACGCGAAATTCTGCTCGGACTCTCGGCGCCGCTCAACGAAGTCAAAAACAGCATCAGCCTGACCGGGCACACCGATGCCAAACCCTATTCCTCCGGCGAACGCGGTTACAGCAACTGGGAACTGTCGGCCGATCGCGCCAACTCGTCGCGCCGCGTGCTGGTTGAAGGCGGCATCGCCGAGGGCAAGATCAAGCGTGTTGTCGGCATGGCTTCGGCGGTACTGTTCGACCCGAACGATCCGTTCAACCCGATCAATCGTCGCATCGCACTGATCGTATTGACGCGCGATGCCGAAGAATCGCTCAAGCGCGAAAGCGGCGGGCCATCGGCAAAAAATTCCGCCGCGGCAAACACAGGGGGCAAAGATGCTGGCACAAATTGAAGCGGGTGCCGGCGATCCGGCTGTGGCAGCTTCCCCGGCGGTGCGCGCGGCGTGGTTGCATGCTGCTTGCATTGTGACTCTCGGCGTATTCGCCGCGTGGTTGCCCGGCGTTGCGTCGGCGGCAGTACTGCCCTGGCTCGAGGGTGCAGTCGCGGCGCTGCTCGGCATGGCGATCGGCCTGCCGCGCTGGTGGTTGCCGATCAACCTGTTCTTTTTTCCGGCGGCGTACGCGCTGTTGACGCTGCAGATAGCACCTGCGCTGTACCTGGGTGCGCTGAGCGTTCTGCTCTTATGCAACGTCGGCGCCTGGCGCAATCGTGTGCCCTTGTTTCTGTCGAGCCGCCGCGCCGCCGCAGTGGTGACCATGCTGCTGCCGCAGGCGCGCGGTTTCCGCCTGCTCGATCTCGGCTGCGGCACTGCTTCTTTTCTCGCCGATGTGGCGCAGGTGCGTCCCGACGGCCTTTATAGCGGCGTCGAGATGGCGCCGCTGCCTTACCTGTTGAGCTGCCTGCGCGCGTACGGACGGCGCCGTATGCACATCAAGTGGGGCGATTTCTGGCAGACCGATCTGGCCTCTTATGACGTCGTCTACGCTTATTTGTCGCCGGCGCCGATGGCGAGCCTGTGGCAGAAGGCGCGCGCCGAAATGTGTCCGGGCAGCATTTTCATCAGCAATGATTTTTGCGTGCCCGGTGTGGCGCCCGCGCAAATCATCCGTGTCGGCGATCGCATGCACTCGACGATCTACGTCTGGACCATGTAACGATGGCGCCGCGGTTGCAAACCATAGAGCAATGGGTTGCCATGCTGCGCGAAGCCGAACTGCCGGTGCTCGGCCGCACGGTGACCGAATTGCAGCGCCTGCACGAAGACGAAGCCGGCACCACGCCGCAGCGTGTCGTCGCCGCAGTGTTGCGCGACCCGTTCATGACGGTCAAAGTGCTGCTCTATCTGCAGCAGCACCGCAATTTGCGGCGCAACGCCGAAATCACCACCATTCCGCATGCCCTGATGATGCTGGGCATGTCGCCGTTTTTTAAATATTTCAGCGCGCAACCGGCGATTGATGAGCGGCTTGCTGCCGATGCGGCCTCGCTGCGTGGCGCGCGCGCGGTGATGAGCCGCGCGCGCCACGCAGCGTTGTATGCGCGCGACTGGGCGCGGCTGCGCCACGACGTTGATCCGGAAGAAGTCATGGTTGGCGCGTTGCTGCACGACATGGCCGAGATGCTGCTGTGGTGTTATGCGCCGCAACTGGCCTGTGAAATCGCCGCGCGGCAGCGCCTCGACCGCGCGCTGCGCAGCGAGCGCGTGCAGCGCGAAGTCATCGGCTTTCGTCTGATCGATCTGCAACTGGCGATGGTCAAGGCGTGGCAACTGCCCGAACTTCTGCTTTCGCTGCTCGACGAGGAACATGCGCACAATTCGCGCGTCACCAATGTCGCGCTGGCGACGGCGGTGGCGCGCCATTCGGCGCACGGCTGGGATGACCCGGCATTGCCCGACGATTTTGAAGGCATCGGCAAACTTCTGAATATGAGCGCCGACGCTGCACGCAGCCGTGTCATCGATGTTGCCGTCGCGGCTATCCCTGAAGAGGAATGGTACGGCGTGCCGGCCGCCGCGCGGACGCTGCCGTTCGCAGCCGACCCCGCTGTTGATTCCGCTGTTAATTCGATAACCCCCGCGGATAGTGAACCATCCCGCCCGTAAGTCGCGCCGCGCGCAATTGCGCGAATAACCGCGGTTATATCCACCTGTTTGCGGCATCGCCGGCGTCTCCCAGCCGCGATACTGGCCGTCACATTTGATTGAATGCGATGGCTGAAGACAACGATCAGGAACGGACCGAACACGCGACTCCGAGGCGCCTCGAGCAGGCGCGCGAAGAGGGCCATGTTGCGCGCTCGCAGGAACTGACGACATTCGCCATGATGGCGGCGAGCGGTGCCGGTCTCTGGTGGCTGGGCGGGCAATTGTTCGGCCGCATGTCGGGCCTGGTGCGCGAAGCCATGCATTTCGACGCCGCCGGCGCCTTTGATCCCGCGCACATGATGATGCGCATGCATACGCAGGCGCTCGAAGCGCTGCTGGCAATTGCACCGCTTTTGATTCTGCTGCTGGCAGTGGCGCTGATTGCACCGCAACTGCTGAGCGGCTGGTTGTTTACTACCGACGCGCTGCGTTTCGATTTTCAGCGCATCGATCCGCTCGCCGGCATCGGCCGCGTGTTTTCGTGGCGCGGCGCCGGTGAACTCATCAAAGCCATTATAAAATCCGTATTGATTGCAGTCGCCGGCGCGATGATCGTCTGGCATTACCGCGAGGCGCTGCTGCAACTGGTGCGGCTGCCGCTGGAAACCGGCATTTCCGAACTGGGCCGGATTCTCGGCATGAGTTTTCTGATGCTGGCCGGCGCGCTGGCAGTGGTGGCCGCGGCCGATGTGCCGTTTCAGTTGTGGCGGCATGGCGACGAACTGAAGATGTCGCGCCAGGAACTGCGCCAGGAATCGAAAGAAAGCGAAGGCGACCCGCAGATCAAGGCGGCGATCCGCGCGCAGCAGCGCGAAATGGCCAGGCGCCGCATGATGGCCGAAGTGCCGAAGGCGAGCGTGATCGTCACTAACCCGACGCACTATGCGGTAGCGCTGCGCTACGACGAAACCATGCGCGCGCCGCGCGTCATCGCCAAGGGTGCGGATCTGGTTGCGGCAAAAATCCGCGAATTGGGCGTGCAGCACAACGTGCCGGTGCTCGAAGCGCCGGCGCTGGCGCGTGCGATTTTCCGCCACGCCGACATCAACGACGAAATTCCCGGCCAGTTGTTTACCGCAGTCGCCGAAGTGCTCGCCTACGTGTTTCAGCTCAAGAGCTATCGCGAACACGGCGGTTTGGCGCCGCGGCCGCTGGCGGAGATTGCAGTGCCGGCCGGTCTTGACCCGAACGAGGCGGCAGCATGATAGGCGCAATGGCCATGGCGAGGCCGAGTTCGGCGTCGATTGCGCGCGGGCTGGCGGGGCCGGTGCTCATTGTCATGCTGCTGGCGATGATGGTGCTGCCGCTGCCGCCGTTCATGCTCGACATGCTGTTCACATTTAACATCGCGTTCTCCATCATGGTGCTGCTGGTCGGCATGAACACGGTGAAGCCGCTCGACTTCGCGGTGTTTCCGACCGTGCTGCTGGTGACCACGCTGCTCAGACTTTCGCTCAACGTCGCATCGACCCGCGTGGTATTGCTCGAAGGCCACACCGGCCCGGCCGCCGCCGGCAAGGTGATCGAATCGTTCGGCCACTTTCTGGTCGGCGACAACTACGCGGTCGGTCTCGTCGTCTTCGTCATCATGGTGGTGATCAACTTTGTTGTTATCACCAAAGGCGCCGGGCGCATCGCCGAAGTCGGCGCGCGCTTCACATTGGACGCGATGCCCGGCAAGCAGATGGCGATTGACGCCGATCTCAATGCCGGTTTGATCGCCGAAGACGTCGCGCGCAAGCGCCGCGCCGAAATTGCGCAGGAAGCGGATTTTTTCGGTTCGATGGACGGTGCGAGCAAATTCGTGCGCGGCGACGCGGTGGCCGGCATCATCATTCTGTTCATCAACATCATCGGCGGCCTCATCATCGGCGTGCTCCAGCACAACATGGACATCGCCGCAGCCGCCAAGACCTATACGCTGCTGACCATCGGTGACGGTCTCGTCGCGCAGATTCCCGCGCTGATCATTTCAACCGCAGCCGGCCTTGTGGTCAGCCGTGTCAGCAACGAAGAGAACACCGGCCAGCAGCTCTTCACGCAAGTACTGGCCAAACCCTCGGCGCTGGCGCTGACCGGCACCATCATCGGCGTGATGGGCATGGTGCCGGGCATGCCGCATGTGGCGTTTCTGCTGCTTGCCGCCGGCTTCGGCGCGACCGCCTGGTTTATTTACCAGCGCCAGACGCTGGACGAAAACAGCAAAACCGAAACGCCGGCTACCGCAGCGCCCGCCACCGAAACGCATGAAGTCGGCTGGAGCGACGTTACCCCGGTCGATACGCTCGGTCTCGAAGTCGGTTACCGCCTGATTCCGCTGGTTGACAAGGCGCAGGACGCCGAACTGTTGCGCCGTATTAAAGCGATCCGCCGCAAGTTCGCGCACGATGTCGGCTTTCTGCCTCCGGCAATTCATATCCGCGACAACCTCGAGCTGCGGCCGTCCGGTTACCGCATCACGTTAAAGGGCGTCGAGATCGGCCAGCACGAAGCGCATCCGGGCATGTTCCTCGCCATCAATCCGGGCCGCGTCAGCGGGCCGCTGACCGGCACCCAAACACAGGATCCCGCCTTCGGCCTGCCGGCGGTGTGGATAGATGCCGCACAACGCGAAATGGCGCAACAGTTCGGCTACACGGTGGTCGATGCCAGCACCGTGGTCGCCACCCACATCAGCCAGTTGATACAAACGCACGCCGCTGATCTGCTCGGTCGCCAGGAACTGCAGCAGTTGATCGATCATCTATCGCGCGACACGCCGAAGTTTTTCGAGGATGTGGTGCCCAAACTCCTGCCGATAAGCACGCTGCAGCGCGTGCTGCAGAACCTGCTCGAAGAAGGCGTGCACATCCGCGATATGCGCACCATTATTGAAGTGCTGGCTGTCAACGCGCCGCGCACCCAGGATGCCAACGAATTGACGGCGCTGACGCGTGTGGCGCTCGGCCGCGCCATCGTGCAGCAACTCGCACCCGGTAAATCCGAATTGCAGGTGCTGGCGCTCGACCCCGCGCTCGAACGCCTCTTGATGCAGACCGTGCAGGGCGGTGGCGAAGGTTCGGTGATTGAACCCGATCTCGCCGAGAGTCTGATGCGCAGCGCGCAGGCGGCGGCGCGTCAGCAGGAACAACTGGGCTTGCCGCCGGTGCTGCTGGTGCCGGCGCCGCTGCGTATTTTGCTGTCGCGTTTTCTGCGTCGCGCGATCACCCAACTCAAAGTGCTGGCACACGCCGAGGTGCCGGATTCTCGCGCTATCAAAGTCACCTCGCTGGTCGGGAGTAAAGCATGACGCCAAGAACATTTTCCGGAACGACGTCGCGCGAAGTGCTGCGCAAAGTACGCGCCGCGCTCGGCGACGACGCCATGATTATTTCCAATACGTCTGTCGAAGGCGGCATCGAAATCACCGCGCTGTCGGCCGGCGATCTGCCGGGTGCTGCCGCGCGGCCCGCCGCGCAAGCTGCTGCGCCCGCCGATGGCATGGTGCAACAGATGATGCGCGAGCTGGCGTCGATGAAATCGCTGATGCAGCGCGAGCTCGCCGGCATGGCCTGGTCGGGCATGAAGGCGCGTGCACCTGCGCGCGCCTCGATGATGCAGATGCTGCTCGACTGCGGTTTTTCGCCGTCGCTGGCGCGCGAATTGATCGCCACCGTGCAGGAAGACGCTACTGCCGCCGCGGCGCGAAAAGCCATTAGCACCGAAATCCAGCGCCGTTTGCCGGTGACCACGCATGAAGCGCTGGTCGAGCAGGGCGGCGTATTTGCGCTGATCGGGCCGACCGGTGTGGGCAAAACCACCACGGTGGCTAAACTCGCCGCGCGTTGCGTGGTGCGCCACGGCGCCAACAGCCTTGCCCTGCTGACCACCGACAGCTACAGAATTGCCGCGCACGATCAATTGCGCGTCTACGGCCGCATCCTCAACGTGCCGGTGCACGCGGTCAAAGACGGCGACGACTTGAAGGCTACGCTGGCGCAATTGCGCGACAAGCGCGCGGTGCTGATCGATACCGTCGGCATGAGCCAGCGCGACAAAATGGTCGCCGAACAGGCGGCGATGCTCGCCACCGGCAACGGCCAGATCCGCCGCCTGCTGCTGCTCAATGCAACTACCAATGCCGCTACCCTCGACGAAGTGATCAGCGCCTATTCGAGCGGTGGCATCCACGGCTGCATTTTCACCAAGATCGACGAATCGGCCAGCGTCGCCGCCGCACTCGACAGCGCAATCCGCCACAAGCTGCGCGTGCACTATGTAACCAATGGCCAGCGCGTGCCGGAAGACGTGCACGTGCCGAACGCCACCTATTTGACGCACCGCGCGCTGCGCTTCACCGCTGATGCCACGGTGCATACGCTGCGCCCCGACGAATTTCCGTTTGCACTGACGGCGGGGCTCGCGCATGGCTGATAGTGCTTTCGAATCCGCCGCCGCGCGCAGCGATCAGGCCGAAGGCCTGCGCCGTCTGCTCGGGCGCAATGTCGCGCGCGTTATCGCGCTCGAATCCGGCGCCAGCGGCGCCGGCAAGACCAGTATCGCCGTCAATGTCGCGGCGGCGCTCGCCACGCGCGGGCTGCAGGTCCTGCTGCTCGATGCCAACAGTGGCAGCGCTAATGTCAGCGCGCTGCTCGGGCTGCGTCCGCGTTTTGATCTGCGCGATGCGCTCGGCGGTAAATGCGAAATTGATGATGCATTGCTGCACGGCCCGGCCGGCGTAATGGTATTGCCGGCGGTGTCGGCACTGCGCGACGGCCACAGCGCGCGCGAGCGCGAACGTTTCGACGCGACGGTTGCGCAACTGGCGCCGCGTTTCGACTACCTCTTGATCGACGCCTGCGCCGAGACGAATGCCAGCGCGTGGCTGCGCGGCTTTGCCGCCGAATCGATTGTGGTCTCGGCAGCCGGTGCAGACGCGATCACCGCCACCTACGCATTGATCAAACGCGTGCACGCGCAACAGCCGCAGCAGCGTTTGCACGTGCTGCTCAATCGCGTATCGAGCGAGCGCAACGCAAAAGTCATTTTCGAAAACCTGCGGCGTGTCGCCGGCGCGCATTTGCGTGCCAGCCTCGAATGCCTCGGCTATCTGCCGCGCGACGCGCAATTGCAGCGCGCCACCGAAGGCCGTCAGCCCGTGATCGAACAGTTTCCGGCGTCGGTGTCGGCCGCAGGCTTCCACAAAATTGCCGCCGCGATCGCTGCCTGGTCGCATCCGGCGCCGGCGCGCAGCAAGCCAGTCGTTGCGCTGCCGCGCGCGTCCGTTTTTTCCAATTACGCCATTGCCCCTGCCGGAGCCTGATATGAGTTATGTCAATACAAGTGAAGCTGCCGTTGAACAGTGCATCATCAAGTTTGCACCGCTGGTCAAACGCCTTGCGCACTACATGATGGCGTCGTTGCCGCCGAGTGTTGAGCTCGATGACGTGGTCCAGTCCGGCATGCTCGGGTTGCTCGATGCGGCGCGTCGCTTTCAGGACGGCCACGGCGCGCAGTTCGAAACCTACGCGGTGCAACGCATCCGCGGCGCCATGCTCGACGGTCTGCGCAAATCCGACTGGCTGCCGCGCGGCCTGCGCAAGAGTCTGCGCCAGGTTGAGGCCATGATCAGCAAGCTCGAACAGCAGAACAAGCGCCCGCCGACCGAACAGGAACTCGCCGATGCACTTGGTTTGTCGATCAGCGATTACCAGCAACTGCTGCAGGATGCGCGCGGTTACCAGCTGGTGTCGGCCGAAGACCTGCAAAGCCACGGCGAGGAAAGCTTCCTCGATCATTATTACCCCGATGAGCGGCCGAATCCGCTGCAGTCGCTGCTCGACGAAGACGAACGCCACACGCTGGTCGAAGCGATCGAGGATCTGCCCGATCGCGAACAGAAGGTGATGGGTTTGTATTACGAACAGGAAATGAATTTACGTGAGATCGGCGAGGTGCTGGGTGTCAGTGAATCGCGGGTGTGCCAGTTGCACAGTCAGGCGATTGCGCGGTTGCGGGCAAAGTTGAAGAGGGCGGCTGTGGAATTTGCCTAGACGTTGTCTTGAAGATACTCCCTCGCCCCGCGATAGCGGGGCGAGGGGAGTTTTGCAAAGCCGGTTGCGCGTGATCGCAACCGGCTTTTTTGCGCGCGTTGTTTTGCGGCGGCTCTCAGGGGGAAGCGGGTGGATGCTCGCGATATACAGTTTTATTTGCCGCCCCACCGCCAGGATGGAGGCTCGCCTTTGATCCAGCATATTGCGACTAGAAGTGCGCAGAGCAGCGCTGCAAAGGCGACGAATGCTGCCGGGCCATAGCCCGGCAGCAAGGTCGCCGCGCCGATGAGAAGAAGAATTGCAAAAGCCGCCATGACCGCCCGGCCTTGCCAGACTACAGGCAGGCTCCAACCCCAACCGTAGCGTTTTGCAGGAAACCAGTATCTTGGCGTGTCCGGCATGATTTCCGATTTACCTTCTGCTTGGATAATTCACCTCGACTCCATTTTTCAATCAACCGTCCTGAGGCTGGGCCCGAGCAACAGTATATGCATTAGAGAATCGACAAGACTGCAATCGTCCGCGCTGGTTGAGTTCGCGATCGAACCGGCTCGGATTGGTCTCCAATTTTCGACGTGACCATCATTAGCAGTCCTGCTCCGGCGAGGAATGCCCAAATGATAACGATCGGCAGAATGAGCCATGGGATTACCATTGCTCCGTCTCGCACAATGAGGGAGGTCGACTATGACCCCGGCTATACCTATAACCGCCACCATTACTTAAGCTAATACGTTACCGCAGACCATAAGGCGAGGCAATTCACTTGAAATAGCAGGCGGAATTGGAGACGTGTGACGCCGAGGCCAGTAAGCAACTGCGACCCGACGGCCGTGACTAGGCCCAAGCGACTCTGCGCTTGCGCAAAAATTTGCCGCAAAGAAAAATTACGCGACAGCGAGTTGCTGTGCGGTGCGCAGGCTGACGGTGTTGCCGTCGGCGCCGTAAGCGCCGGGGACGCGCGCGGCGGAGAAGATGGCGCTGAGGGCGCGCTGGGTGTGGTTCAAGCGCGCGGTGATGAGCATGCCGTTGGTGGTGTTGGTTTGTTGCGCGACTTGCGTGAGTTCGAGCAGTTTGCGCCAGGCGGTGCGTGCGGCGCCGCTGTTGTTTTCGCGAAAAAAGCGGTGCATGCCGGCGCGGTCGACTTTGAGTCCGGCGGCGGCGAGCAGGCGGGCGCGTTCTTCACCGAAGCGCGTCAGTTCAAACAGATGAGCCGCCTTGGGTTCGGCAAATTCCGCAATGCGTTCGCTTTCACCGCGCACCAGTGCCGATTGCTCGGCACGCAGGAGATCGATGAGCACGCGCAATGCCGCGATTTCGCGGTCGATGTTGCTGGTCAATGCGGCGGTGTCGATGGCCATGGTGAACGGATGATTACGCTTTGTGTGCGTTGATCAGGTCCTGCACGGTTTTCAACAGGCGGTCGGCGACTTTGTCGGCGTTGACTTTGAAGTGACCGTTGGCGATCGCTTGTTTGATCTCGTCCACTTTGCCCTGATCGACTACCGGGGTGTCGGCGAAACCTTTTTCGATGGCCTGCAGGCTGGCTGAGACATTGCTTAGTTCAACTTTGTCGTTGGCAACCGCGGTGGACCCGCTGCCGGATTTTCTGGCCGGACGGGTGCTGTCTTCAAGAGACGGCCCGCCGACTATCGTTTTGAGGCTGTTATCGATTTTCATGTGACTCTACCTTTGCAAGATCGGACTATCGCAAATTACGGTATGGCGCGGCCGAAACTTTAGCCGACCCGGTAAATAGCCGGCTGGCGGGGTCGCGAATACGGGTAAACACATGATCGATATATTAAATATATTTAAGTGACATTGTGCCGAAATGCGGCGGTTCGGCAGCCTGACTTAAAACGCAACCTCAACCGTGCCGCCGGCACGCGCCACGCCGCTAACGGTCTGGCCGCCGTTGGTGCGCACCTGGGCGAGCTGCCCTTCCTGTGCATTATTCAAGGCACGGCCTTCGGCGCTGACGCGAAAGCCGTTGCCGCCGGAGAGCAATTTGACCGATTGGCCCTGTTGCACGGCGAGCGGGGCGCGTAACTGGTCGAAACGCAGCGGCTGGCCGGCGGCGATCGACGAGACGGCGATCCGGCCGACGGCGTTCTCTATATTAGCGAGCACACCCTGCGGCAGTAGCGTGAGGTCGCCGCTTTGCGTGGCAATATCGGCCGCACTGATGACCTGGCCCGGTGCGAGCGCGCGCGAGGCGGTTAGATAGCTGCCGCCGACTCTGACATCGACATTGACGTAAATCGTCCATTGCGCCGGGCCGCCGCAGCGTACGCCCAGGTTAGTAGGCCCCCACAAACGCCCGCCCGCTGGCACAAATATTTCAAGCGCGCCGCAGGCCGGCAGCACCAGGCGCGCATCGATGGCGCCTATGGTGTAGCCGATTTTGCCGGGCAGGCCGCTGGTTTGCTGGCGCACGAACTGCTCGACGGCTTGATGAATCGAGGCGGCGGACTGGATGGCGGGTGTTTGCGCGGCGACAGGCGTTGCGCACAGGCTCGCACCGATCGCCAGAAGAATAGCTGCGGTGCAGTGCAGAAAAGCCTTCATGTGATTTTCTCCGAGAGTAGCGCCGGCGGGGTGCGCGCCTGCTTTAACGATGGGCAGATTTTGCCCTCGCGCGAGGGCGGGCGAGCAGCGGAAATGAGCCGCTTTTGACCTTCTAATCACCTGATAGCGCAGCCGCTGCGCTACCTATGATGAACACCGTTTACTGCCGCATGGCGCGTGCACCGGATATCACGCACAGGCATTCACGGCAGAGCGCAGGAAATTCTGTAATCAGGCAGGACAACAAGCAGTAACAAAGGTAATGACCATGGCCAATTCACTGGATGCAGCACTGCAGTTCCATGCGGAGGCGCTCAATCTGCGCGGCCTGCGCCAGCAGATCCTCGCCTCGAACATTGCCAATGCCGACACGCCGGGCTTCAAGGCGCGCGACATCGATTTTACCAAGTCGCTGAACGACGCCGTGGCCGGCCGCGTTTCGGCCAACGAATTGACACGCACAGTGAACACGCATCTGGCCTCGCCGCAAGCATCGGCATCGGGCAGCAGCTCTTTGCTTTACCGGCAGGTGGTGCAGCCTTCGCTCGACGGCAACACGGTTGATATGGATGTCGAGCGTGCGCAGTTTGCCGAGAACGCGGTGCGTTTCGAAGCCAATTTGATGTTTCTCAACAGCCAGCTGAAGTCCTTGCTGGCAGCGATCCAGGGGTAAGCCATGTCACTCTTTAACGTGTTCGACATTGCCGGCAGCGCCATGACGGCGCAGTCGCAGCGGCTCAATGCAACGGCGAGCAATCTCGCCAATGCCGAAAGTGCGGCCGGCCCCGATGGCAAGGTCTATCGCGGCAAGCAGGTGGTGTTCAGCAGCGTGCCGATGGCCGGTGAAGCCGGCAGCGGCGTGCGCGTCACCGGCGTGATTGAAGATCAGTCGCCGGCCAAACAGATTTACAACCCGCAGCATCCGCTCGCCGACCCCAAGGGTTTTGTCTCGATGCCCAACGTCAACGTGGTGGATGAAATGGTCAACATGATTTCGGCCTCGCGTTCGTATCAGAACAACGTCGAGATGATGAACACCGCCAAAACGATGTTGCTGAAAACTTTGCAGCTCGGCTCATAAGGAGATCGCATGCCCACAGTACAAAACACCTCTGCCAGCGGCGCGTCTGCAGCGACTACCGCCGGCATGGCCGCTGCCGCGGCATCGAACTCGAGCGACATTCAGGACCGCTTTCTCAAACTGCTGGTGTCGCAGCTGAAGAATCAGGATCCCTTGAATCCGATGGACAACGCGCAACTGACTTCGCAGTTGTCGCAGATCAGCACCGTCACCGGGATTGAAAAACTGAATACGGCGATGCAGTCGCTGTCCGCCTCTTTCATTTCGGCGCAATCGCTGCAGTCGGCGGGCTTGATCGGCCACACGGTATTTGCCGAAGGCAGCAATCTCGCTTTCAACGGCAGCGCGGCGGTCAGCGGCGGCATTAATCTTTCGCAGTCCGCCGACAGCGTCAAAGTCAACGTCGTCGGGCCGTCCGGCAATGTAGTGCGCCAGATCGATCTCGGCGCGCGCCAGGCCGGGCTCGCCGGCTTCCAGTGGGACGGCCGCAGCGACGGCGGTGTTACCGCTGCCGCCGGCACCTATAGCTTTCAGATCACCGCAACCAGCAGCGGTAAAGCGGTTCCCGTCACGTCGTTGATGAGCGGCACGGTTTCGAGCGTCATGCTCGGCAGCGACGGCGCGCATGCAATGGTCACCGGTGTCGGCGATGTACCGGTGCAGCAAATCAGACAAATCATGTAATCAGGAGGCATCATGGCATTCCAAACAGGATTAAGCGGTCTTAATGCGGCGTCGCAAAGTCTCGACGTCATCGGCAACAACGTTTCGAACGCCGGCACCGTCGGCTTCAAACAATCGCGCGTGTTGTTCTCCGATGTGTTCGCCAGTTCGCTCAACGGTTCCGGCTCGACTGCGATCGGCATCGGCACGCAGGTGGCGGCGATCGAACAGGAGTTCACGCAGGGCGCGATCACTGTCACCAACAATCCGCTCGACATCGCGGTTAACGGCAAGGGTTTTTTCCGCCTGAGCGATAGCGGCACGATTTCGTACACGCGCAACGGCCAGTTCCACCTCGACAACGCCGGCTACATCGTCACCTCCGACAATCTCCGGGTGACCGGCTACGGTGTTGACGCCACCGGCAACATTGTGCCGACCGCACCGGCGGCGATGCAGATTTCGAGCGCGCAACTGCCGCCGACGCCGACCTCCAGCTTCAGGTCCAGCCTGAACCTTGATTCGAGCGAAACGCTGCCGGCCACCGGCGTGTTCAACGCGTCGGATCCGACCAGCTACAACGATTCCACTTCGGGTTCGGTTATCGACAGTCTCGGCAATTCGCATGTGTTCACGCTATATTTTGTGAAGACGGCAACCGCCGGCCAGTGGGATCTGCACGCCACGGTTGACGGCACCGCGGTTGCCAACGTCGATCTCGGCGGCGGCGCCGGGCTGCCGATCAATGTGAATTTCAACGCAAGCGGTGCTCTGACTACCGTCATGCCGATTTCGCCGGTGGCGCTAACGATCGCTGGTGGCGCGACCAGCCCGATGAACTTTGCGCTCGATTTCAGCGGCACCACGCAGTTCGGCGCCAGCTTCGCGGTCAATTCGCTGGTGCAGGACGGTTTCGCTTCCGGCCGCCTTGCCGGCTTCAACGTCGGCGCCGACGGCATCATGGTCGGCCACTACACGAACGGGCAGAGCCGCAATCTCGGCCAGTTCGTGCTGGCGAATTTTTCCGATCCGCGCGGCCTGCGGCCGAGCGGCAATGGACGCTGGGATGAAACTGCCGATTCCGGATTGCCGGTGGTCGGCGCGCCCGGCAGCGGCGACCTCGGTGCGACGCAGGCATCGGCGACCGAATCGTCGAACGTCGATCTTACCGCCGAGCTCGTCAACATGATCACCGCGCAACGTGTTTATCAGGCCAACGCGCAATCGATCAAGACGCAGGACGCGGTGCTGCAAACGCTGGTCAACCTGAAGTAATGCGGTTGATCGCAACCGCCACACTTTCCATGCCAACGGAGTAAACCATGGATCGCATGATTTATCTCGCCACCAGCGGCGCCAAGCAGACCATGGGTCAGCAGGCCACGGTTGCGCACAATCTCGCCAACCTCACCACCAACGGATTTCGCGCCGAGATGAGCGTGTTCCGCGCGGTGCCGGTAGCCGGCGCGGGTTTGAACACGCGCACCTTCGTCGTTGATTCAACACCGGGTGCGGATTTCACGCCGGGCGCGATTCAGCAGACCGGGCGTGATCTCGATGTCGCGGTGCAAGGCAAGGGCTGGATTGCGGTGCAAGCGCCGGACGGCAGCGAAGCGTATACGCGTAACGGCAGTCTGCAACTTTCCGCTAACGGCGTCTTGCAGACGCGCGCCGGTCACGCGGTGATGGGCGACGGCGGCACTATTGCAATTCCGGCAGACACGCTGATCACGATCGCCGGTGACGGCACGCTGTCGACCGTGCCGACCGGCACGCGGCCCGCCGGCAATACGACGGTGGGGCGCATCAAACTTGTTAATCCGCCGGAAGCAGAACTCGAACGCGGCAGCGACGGCCTGTTCCGCCTGCGCGCCGGCGCGGCGGCGGCGGCCGACAGCAACGTCAAACTGGTGTCGGGCGCGCTCGAAGCGAGCAACGTCAATGCGGTCGAGCAGATGGTGAGCATGATCTCGCTGTCGCGCCAGTACGACATGCAGATCAAGCTGCTGCAGAACGCCGAGAACAATTCGAAAGATGCCGCGCAGCTGCTCGGGCTGCAGGGTTGATGCAAAACGGCAAATCGCGCAAATCGAATTAACGCCTGAACGATACCACTCAAGAAACGGATGCAATCATGATGCGCTCACTGTGGATTTCCAAGACCGGCCTCGACGCCCAGCAGACCAATATGGATGTCATCGCCAACAATCTGGCCAACGTCAGCACCAACGGTTTCAAGCGCGCGCGTGCGGTGTTTGAAGATTTGCTGTATCAGACGCTGCGCCAGCCCGGTGCGCAGTCTTCGCAGCAGACGCAACTGCCGTCCGGATTGCAGATCGGCACCGGTGTGCGCCCGGTTGCGACCGAACGCATTTTCACGCAGGGCAATCTGCAAAAGACCGACAACCCGCTCGATGTCGCAGTCAGCGGCCAGGGTTTTTTCCAGGTACTGCTGCCCGACGGCACCACCGGTTACACGCGCGACGGCTCGTTTCACGTCGATGCGCAGGGTGCGCTGGTGACCTCAAGCGGCTTTCATGTGCAGCCTTCGATCACCATTCCGGCCAATTCGTTGAGCGTGACGATTGCGCGCGACGGTGTGATTTCCGTGGTCAAGGCAGGTTCAGCGGCGCCGACGCAGGCCGGCCAGTTGCAGCTCGTCAACTTCGTCAATCCGGCGGGCCTGCAAAGCATGGGCGAAAACCTTTATCTGGAAACGGCCGCCTCCGGCACACCGAACGCCAACACGCCGGGCACCAACGGCCTCGGCCTGTTGAATCAGGGTTACGTCGAGACGTCGAACGTCAACGTCGTCGAGGAACTGGTGAGCATGATTCAAACCCAGCGCGCCTACGAGATCAATTCGAAATCGATCCAGGCCTCCGACCAGATGCTGCAAAAGCTGGCGCAACTGTAAGCACAGAGGGAACAAGCGTGAAATTCATCTTCCATTGCAATCGCAGCCTGCGTGCCGCCGCCGCGCTGCTGGCATTGCCGCTGTCGGCCTGCATCACCACCACGCCGGCAACCTCGGTGCACCAGCCGATGAGCGTGCGCCCGCCGATGCTCGCCGCGCCGGCGCAGGCTAACGGCGCGATTTATCAAACCGGTTTTCACCGGCCGTTGTTCGAAGACCGCCGCGCGCGCAATGTCGGCGATACGCTGACCGTCAATATCGTCGAGAACACGTCTGCCGATAAAAAATCGAATACGACGACCAACCGTTCGAGCGACAACAACTTCGGCGTTACCAATGTGTCGGGATTGCCGGGCAAGAGTTTCATGGGTGCCGGACTCGCGGCCAACTCCGATATCAAATTCAGCGGCGACGGTGAAACCGCCAGCAACAACGTTTTCACCGGCACCATCACAGTCACCATAATCGAGGTTTATCCGAACGGCAATTTGCTGGTTAGCGGCGAGAAGCAGGTCGGCATCAATCACGGCTCCGAATTCATCCGCCTCTCCGGCGTGGTCAATCCGCTTTACATGACCTCCGCCAACAGCGTGAACTCGGTGCAGATCGCCGACGCCCGCATTGAATACCGCGGCAGCGGACAAATCGAAAACGCGCAGAACATGGGCTGGTTGTCGCGCTTTTTCCTGAACACCCTGCCGTTCTGATCATGCGCCGCCTCCATTCCGGATTTCTCTCCTCGGGCATCGCGCTGACGCTGCTGGCGCTGCTCGGCGTAATGGCGATTGCCGCCGGCGCGCGCGCCGAGCGCATCAAGGATCTTGCCAGCGTGCAGGGCGTGCGCGCCAACCAGTTGATCGGCTACGGCCTGGTCGTCGGCCTCGACGGCAGCGGCGATCAAACGACGCAAACGCCGTTCACCGTGCAGAGCCTGACCAGCATGCTCGGGCAACTCGGCGTCAATCTGCCGCCGGGCACTAATCTGCAATTGAAAAATGTCGCCGCAGTGATGATGACGGGGCAGCTGCCGGCGTTTTCGCAGCCGGGACAGACCATCGATGTCACCGTGTCGTCGATGGGCAATGCGAAATCGCTGCGCGGCGGCACGCTGCTGCTGTCGCCGCTGAAAGGCGCCGACGGCCAGACCTACGCAATGGCGCAGGGCAATGTGCTGGTCGGCGGGGTAGGCGCTTCGAGCGCCGGCGGCTCCAGCGTGCAGATCAATCATCTCTCCGTCGGCCGCATCATCGGCGGCGCAACGATAGAACGCGCGGTAGCGACCCAGCTCGGCCAGGATGGTTACATCTATCTCGGTTTGAATACCACCGACTTCACGACAACGCGGCGGGTGGTTGACGGCATCAACAGAAAATTCGGCGACGGCATCGCCAGCGCGATCGATGCACGCATGATCCAGGTGGCGGCGCCGACCGAACGCGATCGCCGCGTTGAATTTCTCGCGCATGTCGAAGAGATCGATATCACGCCGGCCGAAAGCCCGGCCCGCGTCATCGTCAACGCGCGCACCGGTTCGGTGATCATGAACAACCGTGTCACCATCGACACCTGCGCCATTTCGCACGGCAATCTCTCGGTCGTCATCACGAGTGAGCCCATCATCAGCCAGCCCGGACCGCTATCGGGCGGCACTACGGTGCAGGCGAATCGCGAGCAGATTGAAATCCGCCAGGACAAGGGTGCGCTGACCATGGTCAGAGGGGCGAATCTTGCCGATGTCGTCAAAGCGCTCAACTCGATCGGCGCCACGCCGCAGGATCTGCTGGCGATACTGCAGGCGATGAAAGCCGCCGGCGCCTTGCGCGCAGATCTGGAAATCATATGAGCGCGAACAACAGCATGGGCCTGGTTGGTTCACTGGCCGTCGACACGCAGAGTCTTGATCAGCTCAAGTCGCAGGCCAGGCACGCGCCCGACAAGGCGATTGCCGGTGCCGCCAAACAGTTCGAGGCGATGTTTCTCGGCATGATCATGAAGAGTATGCGTGAGGCGACACCGAAAGACGGTTTGTTCGACAGCGAGCAGACAAAAATTTATACCGCCATGCTCGACCAGCAGTTTGCACAGCAGATGGCATCGCGCGGCACCGGTCTTGCCGATACCATCGCGCGCCAGTTGTCGCGCGGCGGTGCGGCGCCGGAACCCGCGGCCGCAGCCGATTCAAGCGCGGCATTGCAAATGTCGACGCTGGCGCTGGCCAAATTGAATCTGGACACTGCGGCGATGGCAGTCGCCCCGGCAATGCCGGCGGCGCAGTCGCTTGATGTGCAGCCGCTCTCGCTTGATGATGAAGCCTGGGTTGACCCGATCATGAGCAAGCACATGACTTCGGCGGGTTTGCCGGCCTCGTCTGCATCTGCACCGGTTGCAGCCAATGCGGCGAGCGCCGTGTCCGGCGCGTCAACCATCGCGCAGACCGGCGACTTCGTCAATCGCATCTGGAACCATGCCGTCGATGCGGCGCGCTCGATCGGCGTGCGGCCGCAGTTCATGGTCGGTCAGGCTGCGCTTGAAAGCGGCTGGGGCAAGCATGAGATACGCAACAGCGACGGCAGCGCGACGCACAATCTGTTCGGCGTCAAAGCAGGCAAAGGCTGGAACGGGCCGGTTGTCGAAAAAACCACCACCGAATACGTCAACGGCGTAGCGCAGAAGACCAGCGCGAAATTCCGCGTCTATGCTTCATACGGCGAAGCCTTCAAGGATTACGCCAAACTGATCGGCGGCAATCCGCGTTATGCCGGCGTGCTGGCGCAGGCGCAGGATGCGCGCGGTTTTGCGCGCGGCCTGCAGCAGGCCGGTTACGCCACCGACCCCGCGTATGCGGACAAACTGGTGCGCGTCATCAACGGCAATACGCTGCGGCAAAGCCTTGCTTACGCGCCGCCGGCAGCAGCGCCGGCACAACTGCTGGCGCGCCGCTAGCCGCCTGCGCGCATGCACAAGGATAATCTGCAATGAGCACCGGCATCTACGGTTTGGGTCTGACCGGCCTTGCTGCGGCGCAGGCCGGGCTGACGGTCACCGGTCACAACATCACCAATGCGAGCACGCCGGGCTATCACCGGCAGGCGATTCAGCAGAGCGCTTTGCCGCCGCTCGCCACCGGCGCCGGATTTTTCGGCCAGGGCGTGCAGATCGATACGGTGGTGCGCAGTTACAGCCAGTATCTCGAATCGCAGCTCGCGCAGTCGCAGGCGCAGGCCAGCTACTACACGACCTACAACGCGCAGATGAAGCAGATCGACAATGTCGTCGCCGACACCAACGCCGGTCTGTCGCCGGCGCTGCAGGCGTTTTTTTCGTCAGCGCATACGGTGGCAACCAATCCGTCGGATGTCGCCGCACGGCAGAGCATGGTCTCGGCGGGGGCGACGCTGACGGCGCGCTTTAATGCGCTGGCGGCGCGTTTCGACCAGTTGCAGAGCAGCGTCAATTCACAGATTTCGAGTACGGTGACGAGCATCAATTCGCTTGCCCAGCAGGTCGGCGCGCTCAACGGCCGCATCCTTGCCGTGCAGCAAACCCCGACGCAACCGCCCAACGATCTGCTCGATGCGCGCGATGCGCTGGTCGCCCAACTCAATCAACTGGCCGGCACCACTGCCATCGCGCAAAGCGATGGCACCATCAACGTGGTCATCGGCAACGGCCAGAATCTGGTGGTCGGCGCCAATGTAATGACGCTAGCTGCCGCGCAGTCGCGCGACGATCCGCAACGCACCGAAGTCGGTTATAACATCGGCGGCAATACCATATTGCTCGGCCCGACCACGTTTCAGGGCGGCAGTCTCGGCGCGCTGCTGACGTTCCGCGCCACCGACCTTGATGCCGCGCAGAATGCGCTGGGCCAGGTCGCTGCCGGTTTGACGCAGACTTTTAATGATCAACACCAGCTCGGTCGCGATCTCAATGGCGCCGCCGGCGGTAATTTTTTCACGCTGCTGTCGCCGCTCGTGCTCGGTCGTGCGACCAATGCCGGCACCGCGGTAATTACGGCTGCCATTACCAGTGTCAGCGCCCTTACCACCAGTGATTACCGCCTGACCAAGACCGTTGCCGGCTACGACGTCACGCGCCTCTCCGACAACACGACCAGTAGCTATGCAACGCTGCCGCAGACCATAGACGGCGTGACCATGACGCTGGCCTCCGGTGCGGCCAGTACCGGCGACACTTTTTTGATTGAGCCGACGCGCACCGCCGCGCGTAGCATGGCGATGAATCTCACCGACCCGGCGGCGATTGCCGCCGCCGCGCCGATACGCACGATAGTCGCGGGTGTCAACACCGGCAACGGCACGATCAGCGCGGGCACTGTCAACACGCCGCCGCCGCCGAACACCAATCTGCTGCAGCCCGTCACCATTACGTTTACCGCTGCCGGCACCTTCGACGTTGCAGGTGCCGGCACCGGCAACCCGAGCGGCGTGGCCTATACGGCCGGCGGCAATATCACTTACAACGGCTGGAGCGTGCAGATTTCCGGTGCGCCGGCAGCGGGCGACGTATTTACGATCACACCCAACAACGGTGGCGTGGCCGACGGCCGCAACGCGCTGCTGCTGACGGCGCTGCAAACGCAAAACAAACTTGCCGGCGGTACTGCCACCTACCAGGGCGCTTACAGCCAGATGGTCAGCCAGGTCGGCAGCAAGACACAGCAGACCGATGTCATGGCGCAGACGCAGAGCACGCTGGTGCAGCAATCGACGCTCGCGCAACAGGGCCTGTCCGGCGTCAACCTCGACGAGGAGGCGGCCAATCTGCTGCGTTATCAGCAGGCATATCAGGCCGCTGGAAAAATGATCCAGATCGCACAAACACTGTTCCAGACAGTGCTCGAACTTCGCTAGGAAATGTACGAACAAGCGGGCCAAGCCCCTTTATAGCCCCCCAATCAGTGAAGACTTGAACAAATAATTGGTCTTCACGAGGAGAGCCGCATGCGCATCAGTACCAACATGGTTTACGAACTCGGCGTGTCGGGCCTGCAGCAGCGCCAGCAGGACCAGATCCATTTGCAGCAGCAGATTTCGAGCGGCCGCCGCGTGATGACGCCGGCTGATGACCCGATCGCCGCCGCCGCCGCGCTGAACGTCAAACAGTCACAGGCCTTGAACGCGCAATACAAGACTAACGGCGATGTGGCGAAGTCGCAACTGAGCCTCGAAGAAAGTGCATTGTCCGACCTCACCGCTTTGTTGCAGGACGCACACACACTGGCGGTCAATGCCGGCGATCCGACGCTTACCAACGTTGACCGCGCAGCGCTTGCCACTGAACTTGACGGGCGTTACCAGGAACTGCTCGGCCTCGCCAATCGCGGCGACGGCAACGGCCGGTTTTTGTTTTCGGGTTATCAGGGCGCAACGCAGCCGTTCAGCGAAACCAGTCCCGGTGTGGTTGCCTATAGCGGCGACGCCGGTCAGCGCGTGGCGCAGATCGGGCCTGTGCGCATGATCGCAGTCAACGATTCGGGCAACGCGGTGTTCGGCGATATTCGCAACGGCAACGGCGCCTTTGCTGCCGCCGCCGCGGGTGCCAACGCCGGCACCGGCATTATCGATTCGAGCGTGCTCAGCGATCCGTCGAAATGGAATACGGCGGCGAACGCGAAGGATTTCAGCATTCGCTTTTTCTCCAGCGGCGGCGCGGTCACTTACGACATCGTCGACAACGTCAACAACGTGTCGATGCTGACCGGTGTTGCGCCCGCTGCCGGCCCCTACCTGCGCACGTTTACGCCGGGCACGCCGATCAGTTTCGCTACGCAGGCACCGCCGGACACCAATGCGACGCCGTTCGACTTCGGCGCCTCGGTGACCATCAGCGGTGCACCGGCCGGTGGCGACAGCGTCAGCGTGCAGGCGAGCACCAGTCAGGACATGTTTGCGACGCTGCACAGCTTGATTACGGCGCTGAAAACCGGCACCAATGCAACGCCGGCTTCCAACGCACAGTACCAGAACGCGGTGAACACCGCGCTGACCGAACTCGACAACGGGCTCAACAATGTGCTGAAGACGCGTGCGTCGGTCGGCGCGCGGCTCAAGGAAGTTGATACGGCGCAGAGCTCGGCCGACGACGTTGACCAGCAATACGAGCAGACGCTGTCCGGGCTGCAGGATCTCGACTATACGAAAGCGATCAGCGACCTCAGCCAGCAACAGATTTATCTGCAGGCGGCGCAGCAGTCCTTTCTCAAGATCACCAAACTGAACCTGTTCGATTTGTTGTGAGGTGCATTGTGCAAATAACTGCGGCGGCATTCGGACCACGGCGGCGCTTGTCGCTGACCGGCGCGATACTGTTTTCCCTGCTGGCCGGCTGCAGCGGTATTGAAGGCGTGCCCAGCAGCAACATGCTGATTCCGCCCGACCTCGTGACCGTCAGCAAATCGCTGAGCGTGCCGCTGGAAAGCATCGCTGCGGGTGTGGCGCTGTTCGTGATTATCGATCCGCTGGCGCCGAACTGGCAGATTGAGGAGATGCGCCTGAACGACACGCGCTACCGTATCGCCATGCGCAAGAAACGCTTCACCACCGGCGGCGACGGCGAGGCCTTGCCGGCGTTTTACCGGCGCGCCGAACAACTGGTGCGCGCGCGCGGCGCCTTGAGTTATCGCGTGGTCGAATTTTCCGAAGGCGTTGACTCCGGCGTGCCGATCGCGCAACGGATCGCGCAGGGCGTAGTCGAAATCGTACGCTGATTTCCCCTCTTGCCGTCATGGCGGGAAGCGTTTGTGACAAATGTCACAGCCTTGTCGGCTTTGTTTGAGAAATCGCTTTGTGCTTAGTGCCTTAGCTTAGCAGCCGGCGCCGAATAAGCCTACAATTTAGGCATGCCGAAATTCCGCATAGTCAGGGCTTTATCGCGTGTCTGGATCGCATGGCTGCTTTTGCAGGCCGGCGTGCTCGCCACGGTTATTGTCACCGCGCTGGTGGTGCGTGATGCGCAGACCATGCACAGCATCGAGTCGGAAAACGCCGCCGACGAAATCGTCACCGCGGTCGATGCGCGCATGCGCGCCTACGTTGAGGTTGTTTACGCGGTGCGCGGCCTGTTTGTCGGTTCGCGCGCGGTGACACCGGATGAATTCGAGCGTTTCGTCAACAGCCTTGAATTGCCGCAGCGCTACCCGGGCATGCAGACGCTTTCATTTGCACCGCGCGTGACTGCCGCGGAGCGTCCGGCGTTCGAACGCAGCGTGCGTGCATACGGCGGAATCTATAGCAATTACACGATCTTGCCGCCGGGCACGCGCGACGAATATGTCCCGACCGTGCATCGCGTGCACTTCGGCAGCGGTAATTCGCCGGTCGGCGCCGATCTGTTTGTGGATCCGGTGCGCCGTTCGGCCATCAGCGTGGCGCGCGACAACGCGACCCTGTCGGCGCTCGGTCCGGTGCCATTTCTGATTAATCCCAATCGCACGGCGTTTTTCCTGTTTCTGCCGGTCTATCGCGGCGGCGCCCCGGTGGGGACTGTTGACGAACGCCGCATTGCTTTTATGGGTGTAGTGCGCGCCAATTTTCGCCTTGAGGAACTGGTGACCAGCGTGGTGCGCGGTGCGCAACTGCCGCAGCACCGTTTCGCGCTGTTCGACATCGGCGAAGGCGGTGCTGAAAACAATGCGAAGCTGCTCTACGATAGCGCCGGCCAGTTTCAAACCGGCGCCGATCTGGCCGAGTTCGGCGCCGGCGGCATTGCCAGAACCGTGCGCTTCGGCGGTCACGCCTGGCGGGTAGTCGTCGCACCGTCGGCCACAGTCGGTTATGCCGTGTGGCTGGGGCCGCTCAGTGCGGGCCTGGCGATCAGCCTGCTGCTGTTTGCACTGGTGTTATCGCTGACACGCGCCTCGCAGCGCGCGCGTGCGCTGGTCAAACAAACGGTGCGCAAGCTGCGCGCCACCGAACGCCGTATTGCCAAGACCGAAGAATTTTCATCGGTGATGGTGCTGCACGCCGGCCTCGACGGACGCATGCTTAAAATGTCGCCGACCTTCTGCCGCTTGCTGGCCTATAGCGAAGCGGACCTGCTGACGCGGCGCTTTGACGATCTGATTCATCCGCAGCAGGGCCTTGCGTGGAAGCGGCAACTGCGCGCGCTGACGGCCGGTCAGGTTAAATCGGCCGATTGCGAAAAACGCTGCATGCGCGGCGACGGCGGCGAAGTCTGGCTGGCCTTGAGCTGTCTGATGGTATCCGACGACGACGGCGAGCCGGTACATTTGCTGATTTACGCGCGCGACATCACCGCGCGCGTGCTTGCTGATGGCGAGTTGCGTCGCCTGCACGCCGGGCTTGAGCGCCTCGTCGAGCAGCGCACCGAGCAGTTGCAGGCGGCCAACCGCGAACTCGAATCGTTCAGCTATTCGGTCTCGCACGATTTGCGCGCTTCGGTACGGCATATCTCCGGCTTCGCGCGCATGCTTGACACTGAATTGCCCGATTCGGTCAGCAAGGACGGACGCCGCCACCTCGAACGCATCAATGCCGCCGCGGCGCGCATGGGCGAATTGATCGATGACCTGCTGTTTTTTGCGCGCGCCACACGCGCCGAACTGCGCTTGAGTTCGCTCGATATGAATGCCGCCGTGCAACGCGCGTTCGATGAATTGGCGCCCGATCTGGCGGGGCGCAGCGTCGATTTGCGGGTGTCGGCATTGCCGCCGGTCTTCGCCGATCGCGGCTTGCTGCACCAGGTGTGGGTCAACCTGCTGTCGAATGCCTACAAATATTCGGCGCCGCGCGCCAACGCCGTCATCGAGGTCGGTTGTGAAACAGGTGCAGCCGGCGAGCAGATTTATTTCGTGCGCGATAACGGCGTTGGTTTCGAGCAGTCGAGCGCGCACCGTTTGTTCGGTGTGTTTCAACGTTTGCATACGCGTGAGGAATTCGAGGGCACCGGCATCGGACTTGCCACGGTGCAGCGCATCGTGCATCGCCACGGCGGCCGCGTCTGGGCCGAAGGCGTGGCGGGGCAGGGCGCGACTTTCCGCTTTTCACTGCCGCAGGAACCGCACGCAGTGTTGCCGGATGAATTGCGTTCCGCGGCTTCTGCGTAATTTCAGCAGGTGCGCGCCTGCTCAGCGCGATGGTGTGGCCGCTTGCAGCATCGTGCCGAAGCCGCTTTCAAACAGGCGTTCGAATACGGGCATGCAATACGGCAATGACAGCATCAGCGCGAAAAAACCGACAATCATGGTAATCGGGAAACCGATCGCAAATATATTCAGTTGCGGCGCCGAACGCGTTAATACGCCGAGCGCGGCGTTGACCACCAGCAGCGTTGCAACCAGCGGCAACGACAGCAGCAGCGCGGCGCGCATCACCATGCCGCCGGCTTCTGCAAGCAGCAGCCAATGGCCGGCGCCGGCGGCATCCACCGGCACGGCGTGAAACGATTCGATCAGCGTTGAGATCATGACGAGGTGGCCGTTGAGCGAGAGAAACGTCAGCGTCGCCAGCAAGCCGAGATATTGACCGAGTACCGGTACCTGGCCGTTGCTTTGCGGATCGTAGAACTGCGCGAAGCCTAAACCCATCTGCAAGCCGATCACATCACCGGCCGCCGCGACGCCGGCAAAAACCACGCGCATCGCCATGCCCATCGCAATGCCGAGTGCTGTTTCGCGCGCCAGCAGCAGCAAGCCGGCACCCGAACCCGGATCGATTTCCGGCGACGGCAGCGTTGGCGCAACCACTGCGGTGATCAGGATTGCCAGCCCGATCTTGACCGGTGCGGTGACCTGCGCGTTGCCGGTCAGCGGCGCGGTCGCCAGCAGCGCGAGTATGCGTGCAAACGGCCACAGCATGAGGGCGAGCCAGGCATTGAGTTGGGCGGTGGTGACAGTAATCACGGGGGCTTGCCGCTTTTTCCGCAATCAGCCGATCAGCGACGGAATCTGTGTGTAGAGACGGCGGATGTAGTCAATCAATGTCGACATCATCCACGGTCCGGCGACAATCATGGTCAGAAAAACCGTCACCAGCTTGGGAATGAACGACAGCGTCATTTCGTTGATTTGCGTAGCCGCCTGGAAAATGCTGATGATGAGACCAACGGCGAGTGCCGCCAGCAGCATTGGCGCCGAAATCATCAACAGCACCAGTAGCGCCTGCTGACCGATGGTGACGATGGTCTCCGGCGTCATGTGGCGAAGCTCTGCGCCAGCGAGCCGACCAGCAGGGCCCAGCCATCGACCAGTACGAATATCATCAGCTTGAACGGCAGCGAAACCATCGCCGGCGACACCATCATCATGCCCATCGACATCAGCACGCTGGCCACCGCCATGTCGATAATCAGAAATGGAATAAACACCAGAAAACCGATCTGAAAGGCGGTTTTCAGTTCGCTGGTGACATAGGCCGGAATAAGAATCTTCATCGGCGTTTCGCGCGGATTTTCCACTGTTTGACCGGACAGCCGCGTGAACAGCGCAAGATCGCCTTCGCGCGTTTGCTTCAACATGAATTCGCGCAGCGGCACGCTGCCTTTTTCGACTGCCGCGGTGAGCGTAATTTTGTTTTCGGAGAACGGCTGCCAGGCATCGGCGTTGATGCGATCGAGCACCGGCGACATCACGAACAGCGTCAGAAACAGCGACAGTCCGATCAGCACCTGATTGGGCGGGGCGGTCGGCGTGCCGAGCGCCTGGCGCAACAGCGAGAGTACGATGACGATACGCGTGAAGCCCGTCATCATCAACAAGAGCGCTGGCAAAAACGACAACGAAGTCAGCAGCAGCAGCGTTTGCAGGCTGAGACTGTAATTCTGCCCGCCGCCGGGTGCGGGTGTGCTGCTGAATGCCGGCAGCGCATTCTGCGCGAACGCCGGCATGGCGATGACAAAGCCGGCGGCGGCGAGCAGCAGAAGCTGTTTACTTTTCATTGCGTTTTTCCATGACCTGCTTGAGCCAGGTTGCGAATGCAGTCGATGGCAGCGGTGCGGTGGTCGTTGCCGCGGGCATTTCCGCGCGCGGCATCTGTTGCAGCAGATTGACGCTGCCGGGGGCCACGCCGACGATCAGCCACGACGAGCCGATTTCAACAACGACCACACGTTCGCGCTGACCAACGGCGGCGCCGGCGACCACACGCAGCACGCCGTCCGTGCCGTAACCGCGCGGGCTCAGACGCTTGAGTAGCCAGGCCGCGCCGGCGATTACGGCAAGCACGAACAGCGTGCCGGCGAAGAGGCCGAAAATCTGGCCGGCGCCGATGCCGGCGGGTGCGGTCTGTGCCGGTGCGATCTGCGCTTGCGCCAGCGCTGAAAACAGCACCGTCAGGGCAGCGCCGGCGACGGCAGCAATGCGCGTCATCATCGCTTGAGTTTCCGCAGCCGTTCCGACGGCGTGATGATGTCGGTGAGACGGATACCGAACTTGTCGTTGACCACCACCACTTCACCTTGCGCGATCAGGCAGCCGTTGACCAGCACGTCCATCGGTTCGCCGGCGAGTCCTTCAAGTTCAACCACCGAGCCCTGCGCCAGTTGCAGCAGATTCTTGATGGCGATTTTGGTGCGCCCCAGTTCAACCGTCAGTTGCACCGGAATATCGAGAATCATGTCGATATCGTTGTGCGCGCCGCCCTTGGCGCCGCCTGCCGCAAATTGTTCGAATATCGGCGCCGCGGCAACCTGCGTTGATGCATTGCCTGCGGCGTCTGTTGTTGCTGCGCCGCCGGCCGGCGCCTGTTCGGACGTCGCTGCGGTCCAATTGTCGGCGGATACCTGTTCCTCGGTTGCGGCTTCAGTCATGATGATCTCCTGTTAATTCTGTTAGCCCGCGCTTGATAACAGCCGCTCGACTTTCAGCGCGTACTGGCCGTTCAATATTCCGCACTTGCATTCCATTACCGGTATGCAGTCGATCTCGGCAATCATCGGCTGCGGAATATCGAGCGCGATGATGTCGCCCACCTGCATGGCGAGCAATTGTTCGAAGTTGAGTTCGGCCTCGCCGAGGTTGACCACCAGCTCGACCTCGGCGCTTTGTACTTGTTTCGACAGCATCTGCACCCAGCGCTTGTCGGCTTCCATGTGGTCGCCCTGCATGCTGCTGCACAACAGATCCCGAATCGGCTCGATCTGCGCGTACGGCATGCAGATATGAAACTCGCCGCCGGCGGGGCCGAATTCGATGTTGAAGGTGGTGACCACCACAACTTCGTTCGGTGTCGCGATGCTGGCGAACTGCGTGTTCATTTCGGAACGCAGGTATTCAAACTTCACCTCGTGCACCGGCGCCCACGATTTTTCGAGGTCTTCGAAAATGATGGCGAGCAGGCGCTGGATGATGCGTTGTTCGGTCGGCGTGAAGTCGCGGCCTTCGGCGCTGGTGTGAAACTGGCCGTTGCCGCCGAACAGATTGTCGACGATCAGAAACACCAGGTTCGGGTCGATGATGAACAGGGAAGTGCCGCGCAACGGTTTGATCTGCACCAGATTGAGATTGGTCGGCACCACCAGATTGCGGATGAACTCGCTGTATTTGAGGGTGCGTACCGGGCTGACCGAGATTTCGGCGCTGCGGCGAATAAAATTAAAAAGGCCGATGCGCAAGAGGCGTGCGAAGCGTTCGTTGATAAGCTCGAGCGTGGGCATGCGCCCGCGCACGATGCGTTCCTGTGTGGCGATGTTGTACGGCCGCACACCCGAACCGTCCTGCTCCTCCTTGGTGTCGTCGGCTTCGCCGCCCACACCCTTGAGCAGATCATCGACTTCTTCCTGCGACAGGAAGTCCTTGCTCATCGCGGCATCACTGAATGATGAAAGTGGTGAACAGCACTGCCTGGACCGGGCGTTCGGCGCCGGCGGCTTTGCCGCCCTTCGCGTCCTTGGCGGCGGCGTCCTTTTCGTCCTCTTCTTCCTCGGCGGCCTTTGCATCCGCGCTCTTTGCATCGGCGCCTTTTGCATCGGCGGCCCCGGCATCGGCCGTTTTCGCCGCCGGTTTGGCGGCGGCTTCGCCGGCGCCGAGAATCAGGTTCATGCTGGCGACGATGTCTTCACCGAGCTGGCGTTTGCCTTCAATCGTCAGCAGATCGGCTGCTTTGCGGCTCGACATCAGCATCAGTATGCTGTCGCGCACCACCGGCGTATGCAGCTTGAGGGCTTCGACCACTGCGTTGTCGGCGACCTTGAGCGTAATGCCGGTTTGCAGAAACTGCGGGTTATCGACCAGCACCAGATTGACCGTAAAGGTTTCCAGCGGATAGAACACCGGCGGTTTGGCCGGCTCGTGCTTGGCTTCCTGCGTGGTCTCGCCGCCTTTGTGTCCTATATACCACCAGGCGCCGCCGCCCGCGGCAGCGATGCCGATCACAGCCATCAGTACGAGTTTGAGCAGACCTTTTTTGCCGGAGGGGTGCGGCGCGGCCTCGGCCGGTGCGGGTTCCGATTTGACGGCGCTGACTGCCATGGTTTTTCCTTGTCGGTCGGTGGTGAATTGACTGGAGCCTGCAATGAATTATCGCGGGCGCCCAGGCAGGCCAATTGACTGAATAGACCGCTAATTGCCCGCTTTATCCGGTTTCGTGCGCTCAGGCGAAGAGATCGACCAGACCGCGCGTAGTGCTGACCATGCGCGGCAGCGCGGCCGGCGCGCCGGTGTCGGCGGTCAGGCGTTCGGTCGAGCGCGTGCCCTGATGCGGCTGCCGGGCAAAGGCCTGGCTGTCGCGCGGCGTGTCGGCGGTGACGCTGGCATTGCCCAGCATGATGCCGCTGTCGGCGAGCACTTCACGCAGGCGCGGCAGTGCGGATTCAACGGCGTCGCGCACCGCGCTGTGCGGTGAAGTGAATACCGCGGTGGTTTGTGCGCCGTCAATGGTGAGTTTGATATCGAGCGGCCCGAGTTCCGGCGGATTGACGCGCATTTCGGCGCTCTGCTGCCTGTCGCCGATCATCCAGACAATTTTCTGCCCGAGCTCGGTGTTCCAGTCCGGCGTGCCGACGCGCGCTTCAAGCGCAGCCTGCACGGGGGCCGCCGCGGCCGGTGCGGCGGTCGTCTCGATTTGCGCCAGTACTGCAGGCGGTGCCGCTGGCGCCGGCGTATCGGCGGCGTGCGTGGTTTGCTCGCTGCTGTGTGTGCCGGCGGCGGTTTGTTGTGCCGCCGCGTCGCGCAACGGCTGCGCTGTTTCGCTGCGCGCAGCAGCAATGTTTGCAGGGCCCTGCGTTGTGGTCGCCGGTGCGTCGGCGGCAGCGCGCGGCAACAGGTTCCGACCCGCTGTTGCTGTCATCGCCGCGGCGCGTTCGCCGGGCGCAGTCTCCGCTTTCGCGGCGGCCCCGCCACGCACCGCCGGCGACGGCACTGTTGCCGCCGGCGAAATCGGCAGCAGCGCCGGCAGGTTCAAACCGGCCAAGGCATCGACCGCGACCAGTGCGGCTGTATCGGTGGCGGTGTTGTCGTCGCTGTCCGCGGCATCTTCACCTGCCGGTTTGGCCGTCGTTTGCGCGGCGCCGCCGAGTTGCAACGCGAGCAGGGCGCTGAAGTGCTGCGGCGCGCCGGCGCCGGCATCGCCTGCCGCGCTGTCATCCGTTGCGGCAGTGCCGCCAGCCGCGTTCACGGGCGGTGCGGGTGCGATTGCGTTTTGCACGGGTAGAGCGTCCATAATTTCTCCGTCTTGCAGTCTGGTGTAGTGAGGGGGGATTCAACGCGCCGCTTTGGCGTGGCGATGCGATGCCATCTCGTCCTGCGATTTCTGTTCGCGCATTGCCTCGTCGCGCAGCTCTTTCAATTCGAAACGCCGCGACAGCGTGTCGAAGGTCATCGATTTGCGCCGGCTGTTCTGCCACTCAATAAGGCCGTGTTCGGCGTGCGTGCGCGCTTCGACCACGCGCGCATGCTGTTGCATGATGGCGCTCTCGAGGCGTTGCAGAAAATCGTGATAGTTGCGCATCGCCGCGCCGTCGAGGCCGTCGCTGGCGGCGCGCTGCAGGCGTTCGTTATATTCGCTGCGGTACTTGAACAGCAGCATGAGGCGCGCCTCCTGCTCGTGCAGTTCGCGGTTGAGGTCGGCGAGTTTCACCGCCGCCGCATCAGACTGGTGATCGGCGATTTCCTGTATGCGTTCGAGTGCAAACTGTTTTTGTGCCATCGCTTATCTCTTTCTGCCTCTATGAAAAAGCCGTCAGGCGGCGACCGGTGTTCTGGCGGCAAAAACGCGCAGACCGGATACGCTGTCCTGGTAGCCGGCCCGTTCCGCCATGTTCTGCTGCAAAAAAATTTCCATCTGCGGATAGCGCGCCAGCGCCTCGTCGAGCAGCGGATCGCTGCCGGCGGCGTAGGCGCCGACGCTGATCAGATCGCGGTTGCGCTGATAACGCGAATAGAGCTGGCGGAAACGGCGCACTGCTTCAAACTGGTTCGACTCGATCAGGCTGGTCATGGCGCGGCTGATCGAGGCTTCGATGTCGATCGCCGGATAATGGCCCTGGTCGGCGAGCGTACGCGAGAGCACGATGTGGCCGTCGAGTATGGCGCGCGCGCAGTCGGCGATCGGGTCCTGCTGATCGTCGCCCTCAGCCAGCACCGTGTAAAAACCGGTGATCGAGCCGCCGCCTTCAGCGCCGTTGCCGGCGCGCTCGACAAGTTGCGGCAGCCTGGCGAATACCGACGGCGGATAACCTCTGGTTACCGGCGGCTCGCCGATGGCGAGCGCGATTTCACGCTGCGCCATGGCAAAACGCGTCAGCGAATCCATGATCAGCAGCACATGTTTGCCCTGATCGCGAAAATGTTCGGCGATTGCGGTTGCGTACGAGGCACCCTGCAGGCGCATCAGTGGGCTGGTGTCGGCGGGGGCAGCTACCACCACGGCGCGCGCGAGCCCTGCGGCGCCGAGAATGTTCTCGATGAATTCCTTGACCTCGCGACCGCGTTCACCGATGAGGCCGACGACGATGACATCGGCGGCGGTGTAGCGCGCCATCATGCCGAGCAGTACGCTCTTGCCGATGCCGCTGCCGGCAAACAACCCCATGCGTTGGCCGCGGCCGACGGTCAGGAGACCGTTAATCGCGCGCACGCCGACGTCGAGCACCTGGCTGATCGGCGCGCGATCGAGCGGGTTCAGCGGCCGGTTGTGCAGTGAAACGCTGTGATTGCAGTTGAGCGGCCCGAGTTGATCGAGCGGATTGCCGGCGCTGTCGAGCACGCGGCCGAGCAACGCATCGCCGACCGGCACGTGTTTGGCCTGATCGGCAACGCGGCGCCGCGGATGCAGCGGCGCGCCGATACGCAGGCGCTCCGCCTGCTGTTCGATCGGCACCACCAGCGCGCCGGGTGTGACGCCGTGAACATCATTGATCGGCATCAGGAACAGGCGGTCTTCGGAAAAACCGACGACTTCGGCCTCGACGCTTTTGCCGTGCGGCAGCAGCACGCGGCAGCAGTTGCCGACAGCGAGGCGCAGCCCCGAGGCTTCGAGCACCAGCCCGGTGACGCGTGTAAGTTTGCCCGCCAGCATTAATGGATCGGTGGCGCCGATGATATCGCGGCAGTTGCGCAAAAACGCGGTGGCCTGCGCGCGGGCATTATTGGTGTCGGCTATTTCAGCCATGGCGTGTCCTGTCCGATGGCGGCGGAAATGCGGCGCCAGCGCGTCTCAACAGTGGCGTCGAGCTCGCTCGCCAGCGTGTGCAGCATGCAGCCGCCGCGCGTGATGTTGGGGTCTTCAACCACGCGCCAGTTGCCGGCGGCGAGCGTTTCGCCGAGTTGCGCCTGCACCAGTGCGGCATCTGCCGGATGCAGCGTCATGGTGGCTTGCGCCGCCGGTTGCAAAACACGTGACAGCGCTTCCTGGATGACGGCGATGACGGCGTCGGCGTTCGCTGCCAGCACGCGGCGCGTCATCTGCTGGGCGACGGCCAGCGCAACACCGAGAATTTCATCGGTGAGTACATGATTCATTTCGGTGCTCTGTCCGCGCACGCTTGCAGTCAGCGCTGCGAAATGCTGCGCTTCGACGCTGGTTTTGGCGGCAGCTTCACGCAAACCGTCGGCGCGGCCCGATTCGTAGGCCAGCTGGTGCACGTTGCGGATTCTCGCCGCTTCGTCGTCCGCCGCGCCGCGCGCATGCGCGTGGTGCTGCGCCTGACCCTTGGGCTGTTCGAAGGTGTGCAGCTCCCAGCGCTGATAGGCGGTGAGCTTTTCTTTCGGGATGACCGGGCTGTTAGACAAAGGCGTCGTCCCCTGCGCCGGCCATCACGATCTGGCCGTCGTCGGCGAGTTTGCGCACGAGTTTGAGAATTTCCTTCTGCTGTGTTTCGACATCCGATACGCGCACCATGCCTTTGGCCTCGAGGTCCTCGCGCAGCATTTCGGCGGCACGCTGCGACATGTTGCCGAAAACCTTGTCGCGCAATTCCTGCGACGAACCCTTTAGCGCCAGTATCAGCGATTCCGACTGGATTTCCTTCAGCATGACCTGGATCGAACGGTCGTCGAGTGTCAGCAGGTTTTCCCAGACGAACATTTCGTCGACGATCTTCTGCGCCAGATCGGCGTCGAAGGTCTTGACGTTTTCAATGATCGCGGTTTCCGCCGCACCCGGCATGAAGTTGAGAATTTCTGCGGCGGCGCGCACGCCGCCCATGGCGGCGCGTTTGAGATTCTTGCTGCCCGACAGCAGCGTAGTCAATACGTCGTTGAGTTCTTTCAGCGCGGCGGGCTGGATGCCATCGAGTGTCGCGATGCGCAGCAACACATCATTGCGCGTGCGCTCGGCTAGTTTGGTGAGGACTTCCGACGCCTGGTCGCGTTCCAGATGGACGAGGATAGTGGCAATAATCTGCGGATGTTCGTTCCTGATCAGTTCGGCCACTGCTTCGCCGTCCATCCACTTAAGGCCTTCGATCCCGCTCGTATCGCCGCCCTGCACGATACAATCGTTCAGCGCCGCCGACCTGTCATCGCCCAGCGCTTTTTTAAGCACGTTCTTGATGAAGTCGCTCGACGCTGCGCCGAGATTGCCGCCGTCGCCGGCCTGCTCGCAAAAATCACTGATCACCGACTTGACGTTGTCGCGCGTTACACCTTTTAGCGCCGTCATCGCGGCACTGATTTTCTGCACGTCGCGCGGGCCCAGATGCTTGAACACCTCGGCCGCTTCGTCTTCACCGAGCGACATCAGCAGGATGGCGCTCCTGGTTATGCCCTCATTTTCCATTGCCGCCGACCCATTCCTTGACGACGTTGGCTACCGCTTTGGGATCGTCACGCGCGATTTTTTTGGCGCGGTCCACGTTCTGCTCGAAACTTTCGAGTTGCGGCGCGCTGCCGCTTTCGCCGGTTTCCTGCACCAGCCGCTGCTGCGGCGGCGCGCTGACTGCATTGGCAAATGATTTCAGCATCGGGCGCATTACGCGCAGTACCAGAAACAGCAGGATGGTGGCGATCAGCAGATTCTTGCCGATCATCTTGGCCGATTCGATCACGTCCGGCTGTTTCCACAGCGGCACTTCAGGCAGCACTTCCTTGTCGGGAATATTGAACGCACTGTTCGCCACACTCACCGTGTCGCCGCGTTCCTTGTCAAAAGCCATCACTTCCTTGACCAGATTGGTGATCTGCGTGATTTCGGCTTCCGCCAGCGGTGTATAGTTGACCTTGCCCGATTTGCTGGTCGTCTTCCGGTGATTGACCACCACGGCGACCGACAGCCGTTTGATGCGACCGAGTTCCTGGCGTGTATGCCGTATCGTCTTGTCGACTTCGTAATTGACGGTCGAGTCCTTGCGCGTATCGGCCGGCGTTACTGCGGCAGCCGTCGCGCCGGCCGCGGCCGGTGCAGTGACCGCTGCTGTCGCGTTGGCGGGCGGCTGATTGCTCAGCGCACCGGGCACACCGCCTGAGGCGCTGCCGCGCGCAGAACTCGATTCACTCAGCTGCTGGCTGCGGATCACCGCTGCGGCGGTATCCTGATTCGGTTTGTGGATTTCTTCGGCGTGCTCGGATTCGGTGAAATCGAGTTCGGCCGTAACCTGGGCGCGCACATTGGCGCTGCCGATCAACGGTGCGAGTATCGATTCGACGCGCGCGATGTAATTCTGCTCAAGACTCTGGCGGTACTTGAGCTGGTTCGGGTCAAGCGAGGGGCGGCCGTTGTTGTCGCCGTTGGTGGAGAGCAGGTTGCCGTTCTGATCGACGATGCTGACGTTTTTTGCATTTAGTTCGGGCACGCTGTTCGAGACCAGATGGATCACCGCGCTGACCTGGGTGCTGTCGAGCGTGCGTCCCGGCGCGAGATTGAGCAGCACCGAGGCGCTGGCTTTGGGCTGCTCGCGCATGAAGGCCGAGGGTTTCGACAGCGCGAGATGCACACGCGCGGCTTGCACTGAGGCCAGTGTTTGTATGGTGCGCGCCAGCTCGCCTTCAAGCGCGCGCTGGTAATTGATTTGTTCGGCAAACTGGCTGACGCCGAATTTCTGCGTCTCCATCAATTCGAACCCGAGCGGGCCGGCTTTCGGCAGGCCCTGCGCGGCCAGACGCAAACGCGTTTCGTGTATCTGTGCGGACGGCACCATCAGGGCGCCGCCATCGGCGAATTTGTAAGGAATGTTCATTTGCTGCAGGGCGGTGACCACCGAGCCGCCGTCGCGGTCGGCCAGATTGCCGTAGAGAACGCGGTAATCAGGGGCTTGGCTCCACAGGTAGCCGGCGACCAGAATCGCAATCATGGTCGCGGCCGAGAACATCAGGCCGATGTGTTGTGGCGCAATGACCGGCCAGCCGCGTGAGGCCGGCGCCGGTAATGTGTGTGCTGGTGCTTCCGCCATTGTTCTGCTCCGCATAATCCGTTGGCGCGGTGCGCGCGGTGCGCGTCCCCGGCTTGCCGGTCTGTGCAGCGATTATGCGATTACGGCGGCGGCGTTAAGCCGCAAAAAGGGCGGCAAATCCCCGTCTATTTGCGCGGCATTGCAGCGGCCTCCGCTGATACTCTGCGTGCATCGTCATCGGCGATTGATGGAAGGCAAACGACATGGAAACCAGAGGACTTGACCAGATACTCGGACAATTGCGCACCGCTGCTGCTCTGGCCGGCGGCAGCGCCGCCAGAACAGGCAACGCTGCAGCGGCGGGTGCGAAGGGTACGGATTTCGCCAACATGCTCAAGGCCTCGCTCGATCACGTCAACGGCATGCAGCAGGCGGCCACACAGAAATCGCGCGACTTCGAGCTGGGCGCAGCAGACAGCAGCCTGCAGGACGTGATGGTGTCAATTCAAAAAGCCAACATTTCCTTCCAGCAAACCGTGCAGGTGCGTAACAAGCTGGTGTCGGCCTACCACGACATCATGAACATGCAGATTTGAGTGCAGGATTGTGGATGAAGAAAATGCAACGCCGCTTTTCAGCGGCGTTTTTGTTTGAAACGGCTGCGCTGTTGGTCTAGCGGCCGGTGCTGTTCATGCGGCGCATGCGTTCGAGATTCATGATGTAACGCTGTATCGTCGCCAGCAGGCTTTCCGCGGGCCGCACGAAGGCGAAGCCCGAGCGCTGCGTCAGCTTGCCGTTGGCGAGCGTGATCATGAAGGCGTTGCGCGCCTGGATCAGCGCGCGCACGCTGCTGTTGCCCGGCAGCGCGATCAAGGCGTTGTACTCGATGCCCATTTCGGGCGTAAAGAGGTCAGGCGGCGTAATCACGGCGATACCGCCGCAACTGATATCGTGTACGGCGAGTTCAAATTTGGCCGCGGGCGTCTGCGCCGGAGCAAGCGCTGTGATTGTGCATTTCACTCCCGTCGAAAGCGGGATGCCCATACGGAAGTGCTCGCGACGCTGCAAGCGCAGCATTTCACGCGGCAGTGGCATCCTGAAACACGGTTCGCGGCCGTCGCCGGCCACTTCGATGCCTTCGCACATGAACTGGATTTTGACCTTGTCGAGCGCCGTCGTGCACATCAGGCGCTGCTTTTTCAGGATCAGATCGACCTGCTGTTGCTGGCGCCCGCATTCGATCAGCAGGGCGTTGTTCTCCTCGTCGATGGCGACGATGGAGGTCAGGAAAAAACTGTCGCCGCCGGAAGATGCGGTGATCAATGCGCTTTGGCGCATGATCGCGGAAAGTATTTGCGTGATTTCCAGCCGCGACGCAACCGTGTACTGGTTGTCACTGTTCAATTCCGCAGTTTCGACTTCGGCGTTGCGTGTGGCGAGGTTCTGCATGGTGCTCCGTCCATTGCGAATTTCAAGTCAGTCTAGCCATGCGGCGGTGCATGCGAACGGCTGAACAGATGCATTTTTTCAGCTTTGTTTCGCCTGCTGTGTTTTATCCGCTGTTGCCGTTGCGCCGGCCTGTTCGAGCCGGTATAGCCACGCCAGCACTTCGGCAACCGCGACGTAGAGCTCCTGTGGTATCTGCGAATCGAGATCGATCTGCATCAACAGGGCAACGAGTTGCGGCGATTCGTGCACGTAAATGCCGGCCTCGCGCGCGCGTTCGATAATGGCCTCGGCAACGAGGCCGCGGCCTTTGGCGGCAATACGCGGCGCGCCGTCGCCGCCTTCGTAGGCCAGCGCGACAGCGGTCTGGCGCGGATCAGCCGCCGGCATAAACCACTCCTATGCCGAGGGTTGGCACGCCGGCGCTGGCGAGCCCGTCGCGCAGGCTCTGCCGGCTATGCTCAAGCAAGGCGGCGCTGTCTTCCGATGTTGCGCGCAGGTTGATGCGTACGCCCTGCGACGATACCGACAGCGTGGCGTCGATGCCGCCCAAGCGCGGCAGCGTCAGCCGCAGGCGCGATTGCCATGTGCGTTCTTCCGGCGCCGCGCGCGGTTGCGACGGTTCTTCGCCGACCTGCCACTCGATGTTTTGCCCGGGCCACAGCGTGCCTTGCCACACCACCTGGCGCGTTTCCAGGGTTTCGAGCTGCTGGCGCACCACGGTCAATGCATCGCGGTGCACCGGCAGTTCTTTCAGTTGCGGCGCCGCCGAAGCGGCCGGTTCGGTTTTGAGATCGTCGCCGAGCGGTACGAGGCGTGATTGCGGCTCGCGCAATAACGCGACGAGCGGACGTTCATCGGCGATCCACTGCGCCTGGTGCGATTCGTAGAACATGCCGCTGTCGGCCAGCGCATTGCGCAGTGCATCGGCGATGGCGCGGCTATCGGCCGGTGCGGTGTCGAGCAGCGGCGGACCTGCCGCTGCCAGCGTGGTTACCGGCAGCTTGTCGCTTTCGGCCAGCAAGGCGGTGATGAAACGCGCCGTTTCCGAAAGCGATGCTGCAGCCGGCGCCGGATCGCCGCCGGCTTCGAGTATGAAGCGCAGTTGCGGTTCGCGTGCGGCGACGCGCAGTGCGATATTGTCGCCGCGCTGCGCGTTGAACGGCAGGCGCAGCTCGAACGGCCGTCCGTTGATACTGGCGCGTACGGTGCCGTCGGCGCGCGCGAGTTCGACCAGCGCCGTGACGTGAGTGCCGACCTCGAGGTTGGCCAGTGAGACGGCTGCAGCCCGCCCGACCGGCTGTACCAGCAGATCGGCGTAAGCACGCAGTCGGACCAGATCGGCAAGGCGGCTGAGCATGTGCGGCGGCGGTTCAAATTGCGGCGGCGCCGGCTATTCGCCGGGCCGGTAGGCCCGCTGCAAACGTGATTGTTGCTGCGTGTTGCCGATCAGCAGCGAGAGCTGGGCCAGCCAGGGTTCGACCAGCAGGCGGATTTCCGCGTCGTCGTTGAGTATGCCGCGTATCAATACAGCCTTGCGATTGATGAATGTCGCGTCGGCAGGCTGCGCCGGTCCGCTCTCGAGCAGCCGCGCAAAATAGCTGCTGCAGGCGCGTTCGAGCTCGACCAGCCGGTCCCATTCGGCGGCGCGTGCCGCTGCCAGCATGCTGCGCGTCAGTTGCGCAATTTCGCCGTACTGCGCGAGTATTTGTGCGCCGTTCATACGCTCAAGTCCTGGTCCCGGCGTTTGCTTCCGATTTGATTTGTGCCCAGGCATCGCGCAGCTCATTCAGCAGGCGGCTGACTTCTTCGAGCATTTCGACGCGGTTGTGCAGGTTGGCGCGTAGCAGGCGGTCACACATGTAGTCGTATAACGCGGCCAGCCGCGTGCCGAGTTCGCCGCCGGCTTTGACGTCGAGGCTGATTTTCAAACCCGACTCGATAATCATGATGGCCTTGGAAACCGATTGACCCTTGAGCGCGATGTTTTTTTGCGTCATGTGGTAACGCGCATCGGCAAGCGCTAGCAGGGCGCCGTCGTAGAGCATCAGCACCAGTGTATGCGGATCGGCGCCGTCGACACCGGTTTCGATGCCGACATTCGAATAGGCGTTGATCGCGCGTTGAGCGGTTGTAAACATTTTTATTTTCCAGATCGCTAATTGTTGGAGTTGGACTTGCCCGGTGTCGGCAGGTTGGCGAGTTGCTGGGTCAGGAAATTGCTCGTCGCGTTCAGACGGCTGACGATGCCGTCGAGCGCGGTGAATTGCGACCGGTAACGCGCCTCGGTGGCGCTCAGCTGGCGGTTGATTTTTTCGCGCTGCGTGCCGATCCCGGTGAGACTGCTGTTGATGCCGGTGGTGCGGCCGGCCAGCGCGCCGCTGTCTTCGAGCGCAGTGCTGGCAAGCTTGTAGAGCAGCGTTGCGTAACCGCCGGAAAAACCGAGCGTGCCGTCAACGCCGGAGGCGACCTGCGCGGGCGTGCCGGTATATTTTATTTGCAGGCCTTCGCCGGCGCTGCCGGTGATGCCGGTCAGAATCTGGCCGCGGCCGCTGGCGGCGATGGTGGTGCCGTTGAGTGAAAACGTGCCGGCAACGTCGCTGCCGCTGCCGCTTTCACTGCCGCTGAAGCCGAGTGCAACGATGGCGTTGCCGACCAGTGTAGCGACCGACGATCCGGCGCCGTAGCTTTGCGAGGTAATGGCGAGCTTGCCGCCGCTCAACGCCACCGTGGTGCTGGCGCCGGCGCTGAGCAGCGGCGCGGCGCTGTTGATCGTGGTTTGCAGCACGGCGGCGAGTTGCGTCGTCGTGTAAGTGCCATGCGTCAATGTCAGTGCGCCGCTCGATACGCCGTCGATGATTACGGAAAACGCGTCATTGCTGCTGTCGATCACTGTTGAAGCGGCCGGTGCAGCGCTGGCGGTGGTGGTGGCACGCGTGGCGGCACTGGTGACGTCGACCTGGTAGTTGCCCGGCGTGCTCTTCGCCGCCGAACTGACGTAGCTCAACAGCGAATTGCTGCTCTTTCCCTGGACTGCAAAAAGCGCTGCGAGGTCGCGGAAATTGCTGCCGGTAGCGCTTGTCAGTTTGCTGTTGTCAAGCGCCAGCGCGCCGTTTTTCTGGAACGCGATTCCAACCTGCGACAGTGTCGACAGGCTGCTGCCGATGCCGGCGAGATGCTGGGCCAGCACGTTGCGGATCTGCACCTGCAGGTTCTGCGCGGTAAAGTCGCCGAGCAGCGGTCCGCCCCGTTTCGTTTTGGCGTCATATGCCGTCAGGTTGCCGATCGTGCCGTTGAGGTCGTTGTAGGCTTTGACGAAATCGGCGACGGCGCTTTGTGCCGTTGCCGTATCGCTGGCGACCGTCACTGTGGTATCGCCGCCGCTTTGCAGGTTGAGCGTGACGCCGGGGATTGCCGCCGTGACGCTGTTCGAAGCGCTGTTGACCGCGACGCCGTTGATCGTTAGCGCGGCGTCATCGGCCGCGCGGACCTGGGCGAGGCTGGTTACCGTGTCACTCAATTCACCGGCGGACAGGCCGTTGGTGATCTGTATGGTGTTGGCCGCACCGGTGGTGTCGCCGTTCAGCACCAGCTTGTACGGCGTGCCGCTGCCGTCATTGACGATGGTGGCGGTGACGCCGGCGCCGGCTGTATTGATGGCGTCGCGCAGTCCGGCCAGCGTGTTGTTCGAGGTGTCGATGGTGACCGTCTTCAAGGTGCCGCTGCCGACGCGTATCGACAGCGTGCCGGTTGAGGTCGGGTTCTGCAGGCTGGCGACACCGCTCGCCGCCAGCACCTGCGAGTGCGCGATATTGCCGACGTGAATCGCATAGCTGCCGGCGGTTGCGGTACTGACCGAACTTGCGGTGAGTATGCTGTCGTCACCGGAGGTCGCCGTCAGCGACTGGAATCTGGTTGCAGTCGATAACGACTGCATGGTGGTCTGAAAAGAAGACAGCGCGCCTTTCAGCGCGCCGTACGCGGTGAGCTTGGTCTGGTAACTGGCTTCCTTCTGGCTGAGCAGCGTCAATGGACGCTGCTCGACCGCCATCAACTGGCCGACGATCGTATTGACGTCAAGGCCGGAGCCGAGGCCTGGTGACGACAATGCACCGCTGGATGTGGATGAAATGGCCATGGTGTGGTGGTCAATGCGGCTTCAAAAAAAGCGGCGCACGCAGCTGATTCAGTTCCGCTGCGTGCCGTGGCCGGCAATGCCGGGGCCAGTTTTTACTCTGCTGCTGCCCGCTTTCAGTATGGCAACTCCGTATGCCGGTTGCAGTGCACCTGTCGCCGCGGCCGGGTCTGCTGCGATGACTGCTTGAGGTGATTCTGCAGCTGGTCTGAAAATGTCGATGGCGTCTACCCGCATGACGCATATCCTTCACTACTGCGCTTATTGCAATTGCAAAGACCGCGAAAAAATCCCGGCCGCCCGCCGTCAGGCGGTGCGGCCGGGGTGTACTGCTTGATTAACCCTTCAACAGCGAGAGCACCGTGTTCGGCAGTGCATTCGCCTGGGCGAGCATCGCCACACCGGCCTGTTGCAGGATCTGGTTGCGCGACAGGTTCGCGGTTTCAGCCGCAAAGTCCGTGTCGGTGATCCGGCTTTTGGCGGCCGAGAGGTTTTCCGAGCTTGAATGCAGGTTCGAAATCACCGACTGGAAGCGGTTTTGTACCGCGCCCAGTGTTGCACGCTGCGTGTTGATCAGGCTCAACGCGCTGTCGATGCTGGTGATCGCGGCATTCGCGCTGGCCTGGCTGGTGACATCGACTGCCGTGCCGACCAGGGCCGAGGTTGCGGCGGTGAGGCCGCTGCCCGTTACCGTGCCGCCGACCGTGATTGCCTTGCCGGCGGTCAGTGCCAGTGTGCCGTAGTAGGTGAAAGCCGTGCCGCCGACGCCGCCGGTTGCACCGGTGGCCGCGAAACCCGCGGTTGTCGCGACCGAAGCACCCGCGTCCGACGTGATGTCGATGTTGCGGCCATCCGCTGCGGTCAGTTGGTAGGTCGTGCCCGAGGCAACCGAAGCCGTGACGCCGGTCGAGCCGGTCTTGGCGTTGATCGCCTGTACCAGTTGATTGACGCGGTCGGCATTGGTCGCGGCGACGCCGACGGCGCCGATGTTGACGCCGTTGACATACAGGTCGCCTGCAGCGAGTGCGGTCACCGCAGAAATCGCGCCCGAGGTCCGCGTGGTGGTTGCCGTCGCCGTCACGCTGGTGGTTGCGCTCACCGCGTTGATCGCATTGGCAACCGACAGTGCCGAGGTCGCACCCGATTGCGAACCGCCGACGTATGAGACGCCGTCGTTGGCAGCTGCGGCAACCGTCGTGCCGTTGATCGTCATCGCGCCGCCGCTGTAGGCATAGGCAGTCGTCGCCGAAGCCGTCGCGCCGTAGGCCGTTGCTGCGCCGCCGATGCCGAGTGCCGTTGTTTTGGCGCTGGTGATGCCGACCGAGATTGCCTGACCGGCGTTGGCGCCGACCTGGAAGTTCGCGTTGCCGAAGGTGCCGTCGAGCAGGTTCTTGCCGTTGAATTGTGTGCTCGAAGCGATACGGTCGATTTCCGCCGACAGCTGGGTCGCTTCCGTTTGCAGCGCGGCGCGATCGGTCGCGGTGTTGGTGTCGTTGGCCGACTGCACCGAAATTTCGCGCATGCGTTGCAGCACGTTGCCGATTTCGGACAGGCTGCCTTCCGCGGTTTGCGAGAGAGAGATGGCGTCGTTGGCGTTACGCACTGCCTGGTTGAGGCCGCGCACTTGCGCGCCCATACGTTCGGAAATCGCCAGGCCTGCCGCGTCGTCTTTCGCGCTGTTGATCCGGAGGCCGGAGGACAAGCGCTGCAACGAAGTGGCGAGCGACATTTGCGAAGTGTTCAGGTTGCGCTGTGCATTGAGTGAAGCAATATTGCTATTGATGACTGAGGGCATTTGAATCTCCTTTAGACGGAAGTGGGTTAGCGGCTCATCGCCGTGACTTTGAGCTAGCGCACCTTATGGTGTGAGCCGCCGTCAGAGTCTGTTACGGCAGCGCTGCGGCCCGACTTTAGCGCTGATTAACTTTTGTGCAGATAGACAGGCATTACCGCAGGGTTAAACGCCCTCGGCGGTCATGACACGCTGTTTGCCGGCGCGTTTGGCCGCGTAGAGCGCGCGGTCGGCGGCGGCGATCACCGAATCGCGGCTCTGGCCGCGCCGGCGCACCGCAACACCGGCGCTGAAACTGAGTGGAATATCCGCGCCGCCGAACACCAGCGGATGGCGGTTCAAATCGCTTTGCAGCCGGTGCAGCGCGCGCGCCGCATCATTTATTTCGGAATCAGGCAGCAAAAACAGGAATTCTTCGCCGCCGAAACGCACTACCACGTCGCTCGGGCGCACCGTGCGGCGGATAACGTCGGCTATATGTACTAGTGCGGCGTCGCCGGCCTGATGGCCGTGCCGGTCGTTCAGGCGTTTGAAATCGTCGATGTCTAGGAGGGCGACGCCGAGCTGCGAGTTGGCGCGGTCGGCGCGTGCGGATTCGCGTTTGTAACTGAGATCGAGCCCGCCGCGATTCAACATGCCGGTCAGATGATCGACGTGCACCAGACCGCGTAACTGCCGCAGTTCGATTTGCAGCGCTTCGATCTCGCGTTCGGTCTGTTGCAGGCTTTCGGGCGCGGTACGCGTGAGCGGATCGTTGCCGAGCGCGCGTGTTTCGGTCAGGGCCTCGTCAAGGATATTGATGATGGCGCTGACATCCTGGGTGCCGCGGATACGTTGTGCGTAGGCCTCGATGCGGCGGAAATATTCGCTGGTGCGTGGGGCGGCTGCAGCCGGCGCGGCAACTGCCGGTGTATGCAGCGGCGGCTTGACCAGGCGCAGGCGGTGCTTTGGCTTATTGAGTTGCATGGTCTACCCCTGAGTGGCTGCACGGACAATCCCGTGGGCATTACAGTAGCAATTGCGCCGCCGCCGAACGCCCGGAACAGGCGTGAAACTCTGCCGCAATTCCGGCTTATGCAGCGATGCCGCTGTTGACGGGCGCCGGTTCTCTGGCACAGACCGTTGCCATGCCCGGCGGCGGCACCGGTGTCGGCGGCGGTTGCAGCGCAAAGACGCGGTTTTTACCGCTGCGCTTGGCTTCGTAGAGTGCGGCGTCGGCACGCGCGATGGCCGAGGGCTGCGTCTCGCCGGCGGCGAAGCGGGTGACGCCGGCGCTGAAGGTGACCAGCAGTTTGGCGTTGTCATGCAGGAAGAAACGTTTGGTCATTTCGCGCTGCACGCGCGCCATCACCCCGATCGCGGTGTCGATATCCGAATCGGGCAGCAGAATCAGAAACTCCTCGCCGCCGAAACGCGCCACGCTGTCGCCGGGGCGCACGGTATCGCGGATCACCTGCGCGAGATGGGTCAGTGCGTCGTCGCCGACTGCATGGCCGAAGTTGTCGTTCAATTCCTTGAAATTGTCGACGTCGAGTATCGCCAGCGACAACGTGTGGCGTTTGCGCTCGATAGCCGCAATCTCGCGTGCGAAGGCTTCATTGAGCCCGCGCCGGTTGAGTGTGCCGGTCAGGCTGTCGATTCGAACCTGTTCGCTGGCGCGCACCAGTTCGGTTTCGAGTTCAGCGACCTTGCGCTCGGCGGCATCGACCTTCTGGCGCGCCGTCAGCACTTCTTCGCGCGCGCGCAGCGTGCTGGCCTGCACGTCGCGTGTTTCACGCAATACTTCGGTGAGCAGGCGGTTCAATTGATCGACGTCATCGGTCTGGCGAATCTGCTGGGCAAGGTTTTCCACGGTGTCGTGATAGTCGCCGGTGGCGCTCGACAAATTGCCCAGTTCGTCGATGAACGAACCGATCATTTCCTTCATCGTCGCCTTGACTTCGCCGAGCCCGCGCTTGAGCAGGCTCTGGCGCACGATCAGATCGCTCAATCCGGTTTTCGCTGCTTCGATGGCGGCCATGTCGAGCGGGCTGGCGATTGCGCGCAGCACTGCCGCGATCTGGCCGCGCAGCCACTGGTCGTCGGCGACCAGTTCGCCGACGTTTTCAATCAGCAGTTGCAGCAGTTCAAGCAGGCCGGTTTGCAGTTTGTCGCGCGTGTTGCCGTGTGTTTCGACGCGCCGCCACAGCGCCTGCAATTGCGCGCGCAGCGCCGGCAGGTCGACGGCCGTGCTGGTGCGCAGTTTCTGCGCGATCGCATTGGCTTCGGCGGCAAGTCCGGGCGCGTCGAGCAGACGCGCGCGCACGCTCATCTCCAGGGTTTGCGCCAGCAATTCGCACAGTTCGGACGGCGGTTGTGCTGCTGCCGCATCGCGCGCCACGCCGCGCGGCGCGGTTGCATTTCTGATCGCGACGGACTGCGCCTTGTGCACGATTTCAAGCAGCAGGTGATAGCCGCGCGTCCACTGGCTGCAGGCGGCGGCATTGGCAAACGCGTTGACGGCGGCAAGCTGTTCGGGCGTTTCGCGCGGCAGATCGAGCGCGACGCGCTGCAGCATCTTTTCCGCAGTCATCGTCGGGTCGTCGTCGCTGTGCCCGGAAATCTCGCAATAAATCTTGCGATAGTTGTCAGGCGTCGGCGTGATTTTGCGCGTTACCAGCATACGCAGGGTTTCGCGCGCAATCTCGTTGGGCTTGATAATTGTCGTCATCTTCTCTCCTGCGCGCGCGCCGGCTGTCGCACGCACCAATGGCGGCGCGGCACGCGTGTGTATTCAGGGGAATTAACGACAGGCCGGCATGCCGGCTTGAGGAAGCGCTCGCAGAACTATTCGACGAGCTGGTTCTTGATTGCGTAATGCGTGATTTCGGCGTTGTTTTTCAAATGCATTTTTTCCAGAACGCGGGCACGGTAAACGCTCACGGTCTTTACACTCAACGACATTTGGGAGGCCATCTCGGTGAGCGAATTGCCCGACGCAATCATGCACATGGTCTGGTATTCGCGCATCGACAGCTGCTCGTGCGGCGGCCGTTCGCTGTCGCGGTCGAATGAATTGGCCAGTTCCTCGGCCACCGCCGGCGTCACATACTTGCGGCCGCTGTTGACCTGGCGGATCGCACTGACGAGTTGCGAGGCCGCACTTTGTTTGGTCAGATAACCCGCGGCGCCGGCTTTCAGAGCGCGCAGCGCGTATTGGTTTTCCGGATGCATCGACAGCATAAGCACCTGCAGTTTGGGCATTTCCTTGCGCACCAGTTTGAGCGTTTCGATGCCGTTGCGGTCCGGCAGCGTGATATCGAGCAGCATGACGTCGCAAGGCTGCTCACGCAGCAGCCGCATTGCCTGGGCGCTGGTCTCGGCTTCGCCGACGACTTTCATGTCGCCCGATTCACTGATGATCTGGCTCAGTCCGCGACGCAAAATTGCGTGGTCGTCAACGATGACAATATTGATCATGAATGCGCTGTTCCGGTGCGTTGTGCCACCGGCGTCGCCTGCGCAGCGGCGGCGGCCTCGAGCGGCAGCGTCGCAACGATGGTGGTGCCCTTGCCCGGATTGCCGTCGAAGCGGATTTCGCCGCCGAGATTGCGCGCACGTTCGAGCATGCCGCGCAGGCCGAACGAATCGGATTTGAGGAGATCGGTGCGGGTGATGCCGCGGCCGTTGTCGTGCACCGTCAGGCGCAGCATGGTTTCATCTGTTTCGATATCGATCTGCACCATGGTTGCGCCGGCGTGTTTGGAAATATTCGTGAGAATTTCGCGAAACAGACTGAACACTGCGGTGCCGAGTTCGGGGTCAACCGCCAGATCGTCGCTGGCGCAGCTCACCACGCAGGGAATTTCCATGCGCTTTTCGAATTCGGCGGCCTCCCATTCGATCGCCGCGAGCAGGCCCAGTTCGAGCAGCGGCGGACGCAGGTCGTGGGCGATCCTGGAGGTGATTTCCATGGTGCGGTCGACCGCGCCTTCAATGGCGCGGACTTTTTCGATCATTTCGGTGCGTTGGCGGTCGAGGCGATTGCCGAGCCACAGGAGATCGATCTTGATCGCCGTCAGGTTGCCGCCGATGTCGTCGTGCACCTCGCGCGCAATGCGCGTGCGCTCGATTTCCTTGGCTTTCTGCAGGTGCGCCGACAGTGCAGAGAGCTGGCGGCGCGATTCGATGATTTCGATTTCCGCATGTTTACGGCGCGTGATGTTCTCCATGATGCCGTCCCACTGGATGCGATTTTTGTCGAGCGGACGCGGGCTCATTCTGATCTCTATCCATTTGACAATATCGCCGGAGGCAACACGGATGCGGCCTTCCCAGCTCAGCGGTTGCAGCGTCTGTGCCGATTCGCCGATGCGCGCCCCCAGGTCGCTGCGGTCGCCGTCGAGCAGCAGGTCGAAAAACAACGCGCCGTCGTCCTGCAGGCGCGCCGGCGTGAGCTCGAGCAGCGCGGTGCTGCCTTCGCTGACGTAGGTGAAGCTGCAGCCGCCGTGCCATTCGCGCAGCATGCGGAAAACCACGCCTGGAACGTTTGAGACGATAGCGCGGAAACGCGCCTCGTTTTCCAGCAGTTCGCGCTGCGCGCGGCGGCCTTCGCGGCGCAATACCGCTTCGCGCAGTTCGCGTTCGATCGCCGGCACCAGCCGCGACAAATTGCTTTTCATGACGTAATCGTGGGCACCGGCATGCATCGCCTCAACGGCGATATCCTCGCCGATGTTGCCCGAATTGATAATGAACGGCAGATCGGGGTCGAATTTGCGCACGATCTTCAATGCGTCGAGGCCGCCGAATTGCGGCATCGTGTAATCGGAGACCACCACATCCCATTCATCCTGAGCCAGCGCCTGATGCAGCGCGGCGGCCGTATAGACGCGCGTGTGAACCGGATCGTAGCCGCCGCTGCGGATTTCAAATAGCAGTAATTCGGCGTCTTCTTCCGAATCTTCGACCAGCAAAAGGCGCAGGGGGCGTTTCATGGTGCGGCAGCGGGTTTGATCCGGGCGGGAGAGGTTTGCGGCCGGCCATCATAAATCAGTTGGCCCCGGTATGTCATCGGTGCCGTGAAGAATTCACGCTCCGTTAAAGTTTGTGCGCCGGCCCGTCGATATCAGAAGGCGGGGTTTTGAGCCGGATGTTTCGCAATTGCATTGGTTTCAAGCGTCTTTTCCGCGCTTTGCGGGCGCAGCGACCCGATTAGCCTCACACCGTTGCAACCGGGGAACGGCGCGCTGCCGCGAATGTGGCCGGATCGGACGAATGCGGTCGTCGCCGGCTGGCCGGAGCTGCGCCGGGAACCGGGCCGCCGGCGACGAAGGGCGGGTGGTGCAGCAGGAGCCTGTTTCAAATGATCTGCAACAGGTTTTGCCTGGGAGCGTTATGAGGAGGTACTGCCCTCATTTCGTAAACACGCTGAATCGGCAGGAAAAGTATCTGCAACACTTACGGCAAGGAGCCAGTTATGAACACAGTCCGCGGCAAGGTCGTGCAACAGCAGCACGGTAACGTCTACAGTTGCACCTTCGGGCGCGACGCGGCCGAGGCGGCACAAGATCCGGTTGCGCGCTCCGTGGTGGCCGATATTCGCAGCGAGGTCGCCGAAATAAATACCCTGATCCGCGAGATCGCCGGCACGAACGCCAACGTTGCCGGGCAGGGTGCGGTCAACTCGCAGATGTTGCTCGATGCAATCGGCAAGCTCGATAGCATCGCTTTCCAGTCGAACCTGCTCGCGCACGGGCTGGCGCACGGACTCGCCGGCGACGGCATCGAACTGGTTGCCAATGACGTACAGAATTTTGTCGCCGAGGGCTCCGGCGTGGTGCGGCGTTTGCGCGCGCTTGTTTGCGAACATAAGGTGCGTATCAGCAATCTCGGGCGCGCCTTGAAGGAAATCGGCGACCAGGTCGCGGCGTTGGAGGTGATGACCAGCACGCGCGTCGGCCCGGTGCATTCCAACGTTACCGCGACCAGCTGAAAATTGTTTTTCGGCGGTGGTGCACGGTTTGAGCATATCCTTGCCGGAAATCGGGATCCGCAGTGTTGAACCGGCGATTCGTACACCCCGGTTTTGCAATGCCGCGCCGGCCGCTGCGGCTTGAGGCGACGGTGCCGCAATCCTTGCGCCGGCAGTTGCCTCGGAACGGTTGCGTGTAATACCCTCACCAACCGGCCGGCGCTGCGCCACGCGTGACGACGACTGGCGGCCTGAAAGGGGCGCGCATGGTGGATTTGAAAAAGGCAAGGGCCGGGACGCTGACCGCGGCTGTTTGCTGGTTCGCGCTGGCGATTATGATCTCGTTCTGGTGTGCGGCATATATTCTGTCGCAGCAGGATCGCGCGCGCACGCTGGTCGATACCGATGACGAAAACCGCAATCTTGCGCGCGTGCTGAGTGAACACGCCGCACGTACGCTCGATTACGCTGACCGCGTAGCCTTGCAGGTCAAGGCCGCTCATGAGTCGTCCGCGCGCGGTTTTACGCTTGAGCGATTCAGTCGCAATAGCGGCATCAATCGCAAGATCATCGTCGGCATTTTCATTGTTGATGCGCGCGGCGAGGTCAGGCAGATGGACGCACTGCCGGTGCGTGCTGCCAATATTGCCGACCGCGAGCATTTCAAGCAGCACATCGCTGCGGACACCGGTAAGCCGGTCGTCAGCCGGCCGCTGCAAATGCGCACGTCGGGGCGCGCCGGTATATTTCTCTCGCGCCGGCTCAACCGGCCTGATGGCTCGTTCAACGGCATCGTCAGCGTGGTCATTGACCCGACTGTCTTTACCGGTATTTATCGTGATATGGGATTGGGGGAAAAGAGTCTGATCGTCATGACCGGGCTCGACGGTTTCAACCGTGCACGCAACAGCGGCGACGTTGATGTCGGCGGACAGAACGTCAGCAGTGGCCAGCTGTTTGCCGAATATTCAAAGCGCGATGAGGGATCGGCACGCTATACCTCGGTAGTCGATGGCGTGACGCGGCGGGTTGCATTTCGCCGGGTCGATGGTTACCCGCTGATGCTGTCGGCCGGCGTGGCCGAGGAAACCGTACTGGCAGAGGTCAACGGCCGCGCGCGCAATCTGTTTATCGGCGCATTGGCGGCGAGCATACTTGCCGCGTGCGTCGCGGCAGCGCTTTTGTATCCGGTGCGGCGGCGCGAACGCGATGCTTTGAAGCTGCGCGAAAGCGAAGCGCGCTTTCGCCGCCTGGTCGAGGATTCGCCTGACGCCACATTTGTCAACCGTCGCGAAACGATTTTATACGCGAATCCGGCATTCCTGCGCCTGCTCGGCGGGGAAGCGCCCGGTCAGGTTATCGGGCAATCGTTGTTCCGCTTTATTCACCCGGATCATCACGATTATTTACGCGAGCGTTTCGCCCGCTTTGCGGCAAACAAGACTCTACCGGACGCCAGCATGCTGGAGCGCCGGTTCGTCCGTCTGGACGGCAGTGTCGTTGAGGTCGAAACATCGAGCGTCAGCGTGCACTATCCCGACGGCCCCGCGCGCCATGTGGTGGTGCGCGATATCACGATGCGCAAGCAGGCCGAGGCGGCGTTGCACGAGAGCATGCAGCGTTATCGCACCATGGTCGAGGATTTTCCAGACGCTATTTTCATCAACCGCGAAGAGACGATCATTTATGCCAATCCGGCGGCGCTGCGCCTGCTCGGCGCCGCCGGCGCTGACGAGATCGTCGGCAAATCGACCTTTGACATCGTGCATGCCGGCGACCATGCGGCGGTGCGCGCACGCATTACCAAAATGATGGCTGGTGTTGAACAGCCCGGACTTCACGAACAGCGCTTCTTACGGCGCGACGGTAGTGTGCTCGACACCGAAGTCAGCCTGGCTATCGTTGTCGATCAGGGTTTACGCGCGCGACAGGTGGTGGTGCGTGATATCACGCAACGCAAGCGGATTGAAGCGGCGCTACGCGATAGCGAGGCGCGTTATCGCCGTCTGCTTGAGCATTCGCCGGATGCAACCCTGCTTTCGCTTCACGGCATTGTACTGTACGCCAATTCTGCGGCGCTGCGCCTGTTCGGCGCGCATTCTGCCGATCAGGTGGTGGGCGGGTCGGTCCTGCGCTTCGTGCATCCCGACTACCAGGATGAAACGCGCCGCCGTCTCGACCTGATCGATACCGACCCCTCGTTCAATGCAGATGGTTTGTTTGAACGCAAATACGTACGGCTCGACGGTACGGTGGTGGACGTTGAACTCTCCGGCGTGACCATGCAGCTTCCCGAAGGTCTTGCGCGCCATGTCGTCATCCGCGATGTGACGGAACGCAAAAAAATCGAAGTGGCGCTGCGCGACAGCGAGGAACGTTACCGCCTGCTGGTTGATGCGTCTCCCGATGCGGTGATTATTTACACCGACGAAAGCCTCAGTTTTGCCAATCCGGCGGCAGTCCGGCTGTTCGGTGCGCAGTCGCGCGAGCAACTGATCGGCATGACGCTGCGGCAACTCGTTCATCCGGGCGGGCAGGCTGCTGCGCTGGCGCGCCGTGCTTTTGTCATCAAGACCGGACAGCCGACCGGATTGTGGGAGCAAACTTTTCTGCGCCTTGATGGCTCGCCGGTTGAAGTTGAAGGCAGCACGATTGGCATTCCGGGTTCGGCGAACCGGCAGCGTCTGGTAACGTTGCGTGAAATCAGTGCGCGCAAACACGCCGAGACGGCGTTGCGCGAAAGCGAAACACGCTTGCGCATGGCGGTCGAAGCCGCCAGCATGACCAACTGGGAATGGGATATTGCCGCCGATCAGACGCACTGGGGTATTGGCCACGAGAAGCTGCTCGGGCCGCTGCCGGACGGCGCCATGAAATATCCGGATTTCCGCAGCATGGTGCATACCGACGACCGTGCGCGCTTTATTGCGGCCGGCCGTGCCAGTGTCGAGGATGGCACACCCTACGACGTCGAGTTTCGCCTCGTGCGCACCGACGGCCTGGTGTGCTGGATGCGCCACACCGGGCGCGCTCTGCGCGACGCCGGCGGTCGTGTCGAAGGCATGGCCGGTGTCATGCAAGACATGACGGTGCGTCATGACGTTGAACAGGAGCTTGCGCTGAACCAGCGCCACCGTGATGCGCTGATGGAAAGCATACCGGCGCCGGCCTGGCTGAAGGATCGCCACGGTCGCTTTCTTGCCGTTAACCGTGCCTGGCACGAACGCTTCAAAATGGCCCCCGGCGAAGCGATCGGCCGTACCAATGCGGAAGTGTTTCCCGGGCCGTTAGCCGTCGACCGCGATCGCGAAGACCAGCTGGTGATCGACACACGCATGGAACAACGCATCGAACGCATGACGCGTGTCGACGGCAAGCCCGGCTGGTTTGAAACCGTAAAATCACCGGTGTTCGACGAAAGGGGCGAAGTCAGCGGTATCGTCGGCGTGTCGTTTGACACCACTGCGCGTAAAAAGATGGAGCGGGAACTGCGCAGCAGCGAAGAGCGATTCCGTTTGTTCGCCGACTCAGTGGACGATGTGTTCTGGATTATCGAGGCGGAACCGCGCAAAGTCGTCTATGTGAATAGTGCCTTCAAGAAAATCTGGGGTCACGAAGCAGAGACGTTGTATGCGAACCCGTGGTTATGGGGCGAAACAATTCATGCGGACGACCGTGCGCGTGAGCAGGCCGTATTTGCAACATGGCTCGAGGCCCCGGCGGTGGAAATCTTTCGCACCGAATACCGTATTGTGCGCCCCGATGGTGAGGTGCGCTGGATCAGGGACTACGGTACCAAACTGTGCGACGCGCAGGGCAGGGTCTACCGCCTGCACGGCATCGCCGAAGACATTACCGAGCAGCGTAACGTCGAAATGGCGCTGGCGGAAAGCCGGCAGCGCCGCGACGCACTGCTCGAATCCAATCCCGACCCGGCATGGCTGAAGGATTTGCAGGGCCGTTACATTGCCGTCAACCGCGCGTGGTTCACGCGCCGCGCTCTGACGCCGCACAATATCGAAGGCAAAACCGATCGGGAATTTTTCAGCGCCGAGCGCAGGGCGCTGGTCGAGGCGGAAGACCGCAGGGTGATTGAAACCAAAACCGTGGTGCGCGGCGAGCGCAACTGGAATTTCGCCGACGGCACGGCATGGATAGAGACGGTCAAGGCGCCGGTGTTCGACAGCGATGGCAATGTGACGGCGATCGTCGGTCTGTCGCACGATATTTCTGAACGCAAGCGCATCGAGGTGGCGGTGCGCGAGATGAATCTGTCGCTCGAGCAGAAAACCACCGAGTTGACCGCGCTCAACCACGAACTCGAATCGTTTGCCTACACCGTATCGCACGATTTGCGCGCGCCGCTGCGGCATATCGACGGCTTCGTCAACCTGCTGAAAAAGCATGCCGGCCCTGCGCTCGATGCGCAAAGTACGCGCTACTTCGAGCGCGTCAGCAACGCGGCGCGTCGCATGGGGCGGTTGATCGATGATCTGCTGGCGTTTTCACGCACCGGCCGCACCGAGTTGCGTATGCAGCGTGTGCCGCTGGACCGTCTGATCCGCGAAACCATCGAGCACCTGAAGCCGGACATGGGGGCACGGCGCATCGAATGGAAAGTCGGCACGCTGCCGGAAGTGCAGGGCGACGCCAGTTTGCTCGCGATTGTGTTGCAGAATCTGGTGTCTAACGCCGTCAAGTACACGCGGCCGCGTGAAGTTGCGCGGATTCAAGTCAGCGCCCGGCGCAGTGATGACGGAATGACGATACTCAGCGTGAGCGACAATGGCGTTGGTTTCGACATGCAATACGAGAACAAGCTGTTCGGCGTGTTCCAACGCTTGCATACCGATGCCGAGTTTGAAGGTACCGGCATTGGCCTGGCGACGGTTGCGCGCATCGTGCAGCGCCACGGCGGCCGCGTCTGGGCCGAAAGTAAACTGGATGAGGGTTCGCGTTTCCATGTCGCGCTGCCGCTGGCGCCCAAGCAGGCGAAGGTTGCATGAGTAAGGGCATTAATCCGCGCCTGCTGGTGGTTGGCGCTACGCCTGCCGTGGTTGAAGCGCTGGCGGCGTACTGTCCGCGCGCGAATATGGCGGTATTGCCCGATAGTGCAGCAGCGCTCGATTATCTGCGCAAGAACGTGCCGCAACTGGTCGTGATCGATGCTGCCGGCATCGACGCCGTTAGTCTCGTGAGCGCAATTAAAAGTGACGCGCAGGCGCGCGCGGCGCCACTCCTGATCCTGTGCAAATCCGGCGCTGCGGCGCTGCTCGACGCCTGCTACTGCGCGGGTGCCAATGCCTGTGTGGTCAAGCCGGCGGACGAGGCGGCGCTGCGCGAAGCGGCCGGCGCGCTGGTCGCCTTCTGGCTCGGCGCCAACGAGACGCCGCCGGCGGATGCCTGATGCGGGCAAAGCACCGGCCGTTAGCCGCTGCGGCAAGCGCAAAACCGCTCAAGTTTCGCGACATCGCTGCCGTTATCCGGGTTCGATGACCTCCCGCGGGAATCCCATGCAAACCAGCACATTGGTTACTAACGGCCGGGCGGTCGTCAGTTTATCGGGACGTTTCGATTTCAGTGCGCACCGTGAATTGCGGGATTCCTGTGGCACGCTGCTGGCGTCAAGCGAAGTGCGTGAACTCGATCTGGATTTGGGGGATGTCGATTACATTGACAGTTCTGCGCTTGGAATCCTGCTGTTGTTGAAGGAGCGCGCCGATGCCGCAGGTAAACGTGTGGCGTTGCATAACTGCAGGGGCGTCGTGCGTCAGGCACTGGCCACCGCCAACTTCGAGAGGATTTTTTGCATTGTTTAAAGCGGATATGCGCGGCGGACTCATTGCAAAATCGTTTAATATTTTCCTCCGGCTGTCGTTAACTGGGTTGTGCGGGTGTGTAAAAACCGGCTCCGGACCGATGTTATGATGAAGACCGCGAAGGCAATGTGCATATGGACCATCTAGTGAACAGGCAGGTACTGCTGGTTGACGACAGCATGGATGACGCAGAGCTGGCTATTAACGCGTTGTCGGCCTACGGACCCGTAGAAATGATTACCGTTATCCACGATGGCGCCGCGGCAGTTGATTATTTGCAGTGTCGCGGTGTCTATGCCGGCCGCGCCTCCGGCAATCCGGCGTTGATCCTGCTTGATGTCAAAATGCCGAAGGTTGACGGCCTTGAATTGCTGGGGGCCATCAAGTCGGATGAGAAACTTAAAACCATCCCGGTCGTGATGCTGACGTCATCGCGCGAACAAAGCGATATTGTCAGCAGCTACCGCCTCGGCAGCAACGGTTACGTTGTCAAGCCGATGGTGTTCACGGAGTTCGTCGAAACAATGCGCAAAATCGGCGCATTCTGGCTCAAGGTAAACGAACCGGCGCATTCGCGCGGCTGATCTGCCACCCGGGACGGTCCGGCTACTGCCGGTTGTGTCAGTGTATGCCGGCTTTGCGCCTTCGAAACAGGCGGGTTGCCGCCACCGTCGCGTCGCCGCTATCCCGCGTGACTTAAAGATTCGGCAGTCCGGTGCCGTAATCAAGAACATCATAAACCGCAGTAAGCGCAGACCAAACACCTGCCGCTCGCAGCGCAACCTTCGTGGAGAACACAACATGCGAGTTTTCGGGCGGGTGCTTGGCCTGGCAAGGGCGGCCTGACCCCATGGACGCGATCGAAGCGCGCGCCGATACCGGCACAGAACAGTTTCCGGAATTGCCGCCGCCGCCGGCGCCGGCGGTGCACGCAATGCGCGTGCAGCCGGCCGATGCACCGTCCGAACTCAAGGTGCTGTGCGTCGATGATTGCGAAGACGACGTCGCGCTCATCATCGCGGCCTTGACCGCCGGCGGTTACGTGCCCGAGTACCGGCGCGTGTGCAGGATGCCGGACATCGAAGCGGCGCTGGCCGGGCAGGTCTGGGATCTCGTCATCTCGGATTATTCAATGCCGCAGTTGAACGGTTTGCAGGTGCTCGACATCGTGCGCCAGCGCTCGCCCGAACTGCCGTTTTTGCTGGTCTCCGGCGCGGTCGGTCAGGACACCGCCGTGGCCGCCATGAAATCCGGTGCCGGCGATTACATCATGAAAGACGATCTGGCGCGCCTGGTGCCGGCGGTGCGACGTGAACTCGCCGAGGCCGGCGGGCGCCGCGCGCGGCGGCTTGCCGAATCGAATCTGCGTGCGAGTGAAACGCTGCTCAATTCGATCGTCAATACGGCGGCCGACGGCATCATCGTGATCGATGAATCCGGCATGCTTGAATTCGTCAACGCGGCAGTCGAGCGCATGTTCGGCTGGCGGCCGCTTGAACTGATCGGGCGCAATTTCGAGAGCCTTCTGATGCCGCGCCCGCAGGGCGGCGCCGGCCGTCTGTTGACAGGCCTCGATCGCAACAGCCGCTCGCTGTCGGTCGGCGTCGGTCGCGAGGTCAAGGCGCAGCGCCGCGACGGCGGCGTATTTCCGATTGAACTGACGCTGGGTGAGATGCGCATTGACGGCCGTATCAAATACGCCTGCATCATGCGCGACGTCACCGAACGCAAGTGCGCCGAAGAGCGCATCCACCAGCTCGCGCACTACGACAAATTGACCGGGCTGCCGAATCGCGCGCTGTTCTCGCAACTGCTCGAACAGGCGTTGTCCGAAGCCAAGTATTCAAAGAAACAGGTCGCAGTCCTCTTCATCGACCTCGACCGTTTCAAGCTGATCAACGATTCTCTGTCACACGATTCCGGCGACGCAGTATTGAAACAGGTGGCGCGCCGCCTCACCGACGCGCAATTCAAGCGCAACACCATTGCGCGCTTCGGCGGCGACGAATTCGTTGTGCTGATGCGCGATTGCCAGATTCCGACCGATGCCGCCGAAGCCGCACAGCGCATGCTGACCACGATCGCGCAGCCACTGATGCTCGAAGGCCAGGAATATCATCTGACCGCCAGCATCGGCATCAGCGCTTATCCGAGCGACGGCGAGAACGCGCAGACCATACTGAAAAACGCCGACATTGCGATGTACCGCGCTAAAGAACACGGCAAGAACAATTACCAGTTTTATTCGGCGCAGATGAATCTGCATTCCTTTGAGCGCCTGGTACTCGAACGCTTTCTGCGCCACGCGCTCGATCAGGACGAATTTCGCGTCTACTATCAGCCGAAGATCGATCTCGTAAGCGGTTGCGTCACCGGCATGGAAGCGTTGCTGCGTTGGGTGCATCCGGCGATGGGCATGATTTCGCCGGTAAAATTCATACCGCTCGCCGAAGAAACCGGCCTCATCGTGCCGATCGGCGCCTGGGTGCTGAAGGCGGCCTGCGCGCAGAACAAGATCTGGGCCGATCAGGGCCTGCCGCCGCTGCGCGTTGCGGTCAATCTGTCGGCACGCCAGTTTGCGCAGGACGACCTGCACTCGACTATCCTGAACGTGCTCGAAGAGACCGGTCTCGCGCCCGAACTCCTGGAGCTTGAAATCACCGAAAGCGTGACGATGGATAATCCCGAGCATGCCGCGGCACTGTTGCGCAAACTGAAAGCGCTCGGCATCAAACTTGCGATTGACGACTTCGGCACCGGTTATTCATCGTTGAGTTACCTCAAGCGTTTTCCGATCGACAACGTCAAGATCGACCGTTCCTTCATCAAGGACATCCCCCACGACGAAGACGATGTGGCGATTACCCAGGCGGTCATCGCGATGGCGCACAGCCTCGGGCTTAAAGTCATCGCCGAGGGCGTTGAATCCGAGGAACATGTGACCTTCCTTAGAGAGCACGGCTGCGAAGAGGCGCAGGGTTATTTATTCGGCGCGCCGATGTCAGCCGACGATTTCACCAAACTGATTGTTCGCACCGGCCGCGGGGTACTGCCCCGGGCTGCGCCCTCAGCCGGCGCCTAGGCACTGCGTCAGCCGCCCGCCGAAGGCGCGAATTGCGCGGCGAAACGGCGTCTTTTCAGCGGATTCGGCAAACGCCGGGCCGCCATAATCGTCAGCAAGCGGGCAAGCTGCCTGCACCTTTATTGCGACGACGGAAAGTGACGCCATGCCAGCTGCCCAGCCCCGCCTGACTTTAGCCCGCGCTTCGGCCACCGAAACCGCTACGGTAGCGCCGCGCCCGGAAAACGGCCGCGAACTGAACGCGATCAAGCAGGCGATTGCGCTCGCTGAAGCAGAAACCCGCGCCAGCCACGCTGCTGAAACACGTTTGGCCTGGGAGTCGCATGCAAGGACGCGTGCAGCGGAACGCGCCCAGGCCGAACACGCCGCACGGCAGGAACTGGAACGCCGCGCGCGCGCTGACGAAGATGCCGCCGAAGCTGCGCGCGCCCGCATTGCCGCTGAAGCGGCGTTGCGCGAGCAGGCGCTGGCGCGCCGCGGCGCCGAGAACGAAGCACTGCGCGAAGTGCAGAAAAAACTCGAAGCCGAACGCGCCGCGACGCGCGCCGCCGAAGAAAGAACCGCCACCGAACGCGAAGCGCAGCAACTGGCCGAACGCAAAACGGCGGCCGAACGCGCGGCGACGGCGCGCGCCCAGGCAACCGCGCGCGAACTCGCTGAATTGACGGCAACGCTGCGCAATGCAGAAAAAATTACCCAGGAAGAATCCGCGCGCGCGCAGGCCTACCACCGCACACGCATCGCCGCCGAAGAGGAAGCCCTGCATGAGGCACAGGCGCGTTCGCAGGCCGAACATGCTGCCGCTGCTGCCGCCGAAGGGCGCGCTACCGAAGAAAAGCGTTTACGTGATGAAGCACTGGCGCGCGCCGAAGCGGAAGCACAGCTGCGCGTGCTCGCCGAAGCGCGGGTCAATACGGAAGCCAAGGCTGCGGCCGAGGCGGAGTCGCGCGTCAAGGCCGAGCAGGCCGCACTGGCTGCCGCCGAAGGGCGTGCTGCGATGGAAGGGCAGGCGCGCGAATCGGCGCAGCAGCGCGTGCGCGTCGAGCGCGAACTTGCGCGCAGCGCGGACGCCGAAAACGAATATCAAAACCGCCTCGCGGCGGAAGCCGAGCAGGGCCGGCGCGCGCGCGAGCGCGAACTGGCCTTGATAGAAGCCAAATTCGCCGCCGAAATACTGGCGCGTGAAGCGGCCGAAGTGCGCACGCAGGCGGCGCAGGAAGAACGCCGGCTGGCCGAAGAACGCGCCGCCGCCGAGCAACAGGCAAGAGTAGCCGCCGAGGCGCGTGTGCAGGCCGAAACGCTGGCCTTGAACGCCGTGCATGAGCGCGAAGCCACCGAAACACGCGGACGCGAGATTGCTGAAACGCTGGCGCAGACCGAACGCGAAGCGACCGAATTGTCGGACGCCCGCGCCAGACTGGATGCGCTGGCGGTGCAGGTTACACACGCGCGCATGGCCGCCGAAGCGGACGCCAGACTGCGCGCGGAAGAACGCGTTGCCGCCGAAACGCTGGCACGCAGCGAAGCCGAAGCACGCGTGGCTGCTGAAATTGAACTGGAAAAACTGACGCGCGAACGCCTTGCCGCCGACCAGCTAGCCTGCCAAACCGCTAAATTGAGCGCGCAGGCCGAAGCGCAGGAACGCGTATCGCTCGAAGCGGCATTGCTGGCTGAGCGCAATGCGATCGCCGCATCCGAAGCGCGCGTGCGTGCGCAAACGGAACAGGTAGCGCAGGCGCAGGCGCGCGCCGCAGCAGACCTGCAGGCAACGGCAGCAGCGCAGGCGCACGCAGCGGCCGAACACGCGGCATTCGAAGCGGCGCAACAACGCATTGTGGCCGAACAGCAATTCGCTGTCGTGGCGCAGGCGCGCGCCGCGGCGGAGTCGACCTCAGCCGGCGCAACGGAACAACGCATAGCGGAAGAGCAGGCCGCGCTTGCCGCAGTGCAGGCGGCCGAACTTGCCGAGCAATCGGCGATCACTACGGCGCGCGCGCATTCAGTCGCTGCACACAAACTGGCGGAAATTGCCGCTGAGCGGGCGCGCGCGGAAGCCGCCGTTTGTATTGAAATCGAACAGTCCCGCAGTGCAGAAGAAACGGCGGTCGCGGCGCTGGCGCGGCGGCGCGAGCGCGAAGCCGCAGCGCGGGCTGCTGCTGCCGCAACGCTGGCGACGGAAACACAGCGCGAAGGCGAGGCGGCAGCGCGCGAAGCGGCGGAACTGGCGGCACAGTTGGCAGTCGATTTACGCTGCAAATTCGAGCGGCGGGCGCGGGCAGCGATGCTGGCGCGCGAATTGAGCGAACGTACGTTGGCCGATGCGGCAGCGTTGCGCGCGCGGGTGGAAATGGAATTTGCCGCCGCTGCTCACAAGAGCGCCGACGGCGAACGCGAAATGCTGGCCGCCATGCAGGAGCGTTTGCAGGCCGAGCAGCGCGCGCGCGACGCCAGTGAAGCGCGTATCGAAGCGGAACGTGTTGCATCGGTGGCGGCACAGGATGTCGAGAATGCCGAATGGAAACGCACCCATGCGGCGCGTGTAGCACTCGATGCAACACAAGCGCGGCTGGAGAGCGAACTGCGCGAGGCAGCTGCAGCGGCGAAGCTCACCGAAAGCGAACGCGCTGCGGCCACCGCTGCGCAGGCGCGTGAGCGCGCCTGCGAAATGGCGGAAGAGGCGGCGCGCGGTCGTGCCACAGCCGAATCACTGCTTGCAGAGCTGGCTAACGAACAGCGCCGTCACGCCGAACAGGTAGAAGCGGATTTGCGCGACCGTGCCGCCATCGAACAGGCTGCCGGCACGGCGTGTGGCAGCGCGGTCGAAGCTGCGATCGCGACGCATGCAGAGTTCGAAATGCCGGCGCAGAACGAAAAAGCCATGCCATGGCGCGGCTGGCTGCAACTGCTGCGCCCCTACAGCGCGACAGGCGTTGCCGCAGCGTGCACGATTGCTGTGGCGACGGCATGGATAGCCATGCAATTGCCGGGTGTGGTGACGCCCGCCGATCGCGTGGTCGTGCGCAGCACCGTAATCGTCAGCGATGCCGAAATCGAGCCGGCGCTCAAACGCATCGATACGCTGGCCAGCCTGGACAATCTCGAAGCGACCGGCGGTCTGGTTACGCGCTAACCCGCGCCAAAGCAGCATTTGTAGGAACTATTCCTACACGTTTGGCGGCTATTCGCCGGCCTCCGTACGCGTTATCCGCAACCCTCAAGCCCTTCAGTTCATTCCGTACCCGGCCGTGAATAGGGGTGAATAGGGGTGGATAAAGGTAATAACGGGAACAACGGGAACAACGGAAAGGGCGGCAGCGGCATACCAGGCCGCAGGATGCCCGGGAGCCAGAATCATGCAAGTCATACAAGCGAAATACGCGCGCGACGCTGCTGCATTGCTCGTGCTGAGTGCAATATTGTCAGCGGCGCCGTTGACGGCGCGCAGCGAAGACACCATTGCCGCGCCCGCAGTTGCGCGCAGGATTGTTTTGCCGATGTTGCGCGTCGGCGGCATTCCGCAGGGCCAGGTACTGCAGATTACAGATCGCGGCAGCGAAATGGTCGCCGCGCCGCGCATGACGCTCGCCTCGGCGGGTACGGCCGCGAGCGCGACACAGGGGGCGCCTGCCCCCAGGGAAGCGAAGACCTCGAACGGTCTGTTCTGCGCCGGCAGCATCTAGTGCTTGTCTCGAAAGCGCAGCGCAGTGTGGCTGCGGCGGATTCAAGAGTGGCGTGATTTATCCGTTATATAAGTCGATAGAGACCTGGCGGGCACCAGCGCTTTTTTATTCAGCTGCGAAGCGGATCGAATATGACCACCGAACTTGAAGTGCTTGACCGCGAAGCGGAAGAAATCATCAACGACATCGGCATTCCACCGTGTCCGGCGATTTTGACGACACTGATGCGCGAGATGCGCAGCGACGACGCCGATTTCGTCAAGCTCGGTAAGCTGATCGGCAGCGATGTCAGTCTCGCCGCCGCGATG
>JANYDY010000030.1 GCA_025363435.1 Betaproteobacteria bacterium | reverse complement strand
GTTGCCTACAAAGGCGGCGGGCCGGCGATTACCGCGGTGATGGCCGGCGAAGTGCAGGCGTATTTTTCGACCATGCCGGCGGCACTTGCGCAGGTGAAGGCGGGGCGCTTGCGCGCACTGGCGGTGACCAGCCGCAAGCGTGTTGCCGGTGAACCGTCGATACCGACTATCGCCAAATCCGGCGTCGCCGATTACGACGTCACCGGCTGGTTTGGGTTGATGGCGCCTGCCGGCACGCCCAAGCCCGTGGTTGCGCGGCTCAATCGCGATTTCATCGCCGTAATCAATCTGCCGGAAATTCGCGAACGGTTTTCCGGCGAAGGTCTCGAACCCGCGCATAACACGCCCGAAGAATTTGCCGCCCTGATCAAGGCCGACATTGCCAAGTGGACGCGCGTGGTGCGCGCGGCCGCCATCAAACCCGAATAACGGAGTTCACCATGCCTGAAGCCGTGCTCTACGAAGTCAAAGACCATGTTGCGCTGATTACGCTTAACCGCCCGCAGGCGAAAAACGCGCTGAATCGGGCGATGCGCAAGGAATTGCAGTTGGCCTATACCGACGTCAAATACAACCGTGACGTCTGGGTTGCCATCCTGACCGGCGCCGGCGACGTGTTCTGTTCGGGCAAGGATCTGTTCGAGAAAACGACAGCGGAAGACGAAGACGGCAGCGTGATGTCGAACGACGAGCTGTATATCTTCCAGCGCAATATTTTCAAACCCATCATCCTCGCCATCAACGGCCCTTGTCTTGCGCAGGGCGGTGGCTTCGCGCTGAATGCCGATATTCTGATCATGTCCGAGCGTGCTTCGCTTGGCTGGCCGCAGGTCAAGCGCGGCATTTCGTCGGTCAGCGGGCCGACGCTGCTGCCGCATGCGATTCCGTGGAACCAGGCGATGGGTTATCTGATGCGCGGCAAATTCATTCCGGCCGCAGAGTGTTTCAAACTCGGTATTGCCAACGAAGTCGCGCCTCACGACGAACTGCTGCCGACGGCGCAACGCTGGGCCGCGGAAATCATGGAAAATGCGCCGCTCGCCGTGCATGCAATCAAGGAGGCCGCGCGCCGCGGTCAGGAAATTCCGTTCGACAAACGTGCCTATCTGGCGCGCGACGTCGCCGACCGCGTGTTGCTGAGTGAAGATTCGCGCGAAGGCATACTGGCGTTCAAGGAAAAACGCAAACCGGTCTGGAAGGCGCGCTAAACGGCCTGACACAACATTGCGGGAGGCGCGGCAATCGCGCATTCCGATTCGTGTATGCTGCCGCATGGCTGCAAAATCCACATGGTCTGAACAGGTGCATCGCGTTCTGCGCACGCAGAACGTGCGCCAGATCGGCTATGTGCCGGATTCCGGACTCAAACGCATTATCGAACTGGTGCGTGCCGACAAAAAGATGTGCGCGGTGTCGCTGACCACCGAGGAAGAGGGTATCGCGCTCGCTACCGGCGCTTGGCTGGGCGGCGAACGCAGTGCGGTGCTGATGCAATCGAGCGGCGTCGGCAATTGCATCAACATGCTGGGCATGGCGATCGAGTGCCGCATACCGTTGTTGATGATCGTCACCATGCGCGGTCAATGGGCAGAATTCAATCCGTGGCAGATGCCGATGGCGCAGGCGACCGCTGCTGTGCTTGGCGCCATGGGCGTCATCGTGCAGAACGTCGAGGCGCCTGACGATATTGCGGAAACAGTTGCTGCGGCCGGCAAGCTCGCCTTCAATACCAACCGTGCTGTCGCCGTCGCCATTGCGCAGCGCGCCATCGGCACCAAGGCATTCAAATGAGCGCGCGCAAAAACGGGCTGGACCGCCGCAAAGCGGTGGCGCAGATACTGGCGCGACGCGGTAACGCGCTGGTGGTGACGGGGTTGGGCGCGCCGACGTGGGACGTGGCGGCGGCCGGCGACAACGATCTCAATTTTTATACCTGGGGCGGCATGGGCTGCGCCGCCATGGTCGGGCTGGGACTCGCGCTCGCGCAGCCGAAGCGGCGCGTGATCGTGATTACCGGCGACGGCGAAATGCTGATGGCCGTGGGTTCGCTTGCAACCATCGCCGTGAAACAGCCGCGCAATCTTGCGATTGCCGTGATGGACAACGGGCATTACGGCGAAACCGGCATGCAGGCGACGCATACGCAATTCGGCGTCGATCTGGCGGGCATGGCCGGGGCCGCGGGATTTCGCGCGGCGGCCACCGTGCGTACGACCGCCCAATTGAAAACATGGATTCCGCGGCTTTATGACAATGGCCCCGTATTTATCGACATCAAGGTGACCGCGGAGAATGCGCCGCTGGTGCTGCCGCCGCGCGATGGCAGCCTGCTGAAGCTGCGCTTTCGTCAGGCTTTGCTGGGCGGCGCGTGAAAGCTGGCGCGGCAAGCCGGTCTCTTTGCTGCCTGGTCCTGCTGGCGCCGCTTGGCGCGACGCCTTCGTTTGCGCAACCCGTGTATCCCGTCAAAGCAGTGCGCGTAATCGTGCCTTACCCGCCGGGCGGCGGCAATGACATCATTGCGCGCGCGGTCGCCGATGAATTGAGCAAACGCACCGGGCAGACGTTTTTTATCGACAACCGAGCGGGGGCGAGCACCATCATCGGCAGTGAGGTCGCGGCGAAATCGGCGCCCGACGGCTACAACGTTTTCGTTTCGAGCCAGACCACGCTCGCCATCGTGCCGAATCTGAAACGCAATGTGCCGTACGACCCGGTGCGCGATTTCGATCCGGTTTCGCTGCTCGCCACACAGCCGTATTTGCTGGTGGTGCATCCATCGCTGCCGGTGACCAATGTGCGGCAGTTGATTGCGCTGGCGAAAGCGCAACCGGGCAAACTGGTGTTCGGTTCGCCATCGGTCGGCACTGGCGGCCACCTGTCGGCGGAGTTATTCAAAATCGCCACTGGTGTCGATATGCTGCACGTGCCTTACAAAGGCGGTGCGCAGGCCGCCGTTGAAGTGATCGGTGGACATGTCTCGCTGATGTTCGCGACCTTCAGTTCGGTGCATCCGTTTGCGATCAGCGGCAAGTTGCGCGCCATTGCGGTGACCGCGGCGAAACGTGCGCCGGCGCTGCCGCAGGTGCCGACCATCGCCGAGAGCGGGGTGGCAGGCTTCGAAACCGTGCAGTGGATTGCGATGTCGGCCCCGCGCGGTACGCCGAAATTTGCGATCGATCGTCTCAACGCGGAAATTACGGCCGGCGTGAAATCGCCCGATCTGCGTGAACGCCTTGCCGCGCAGGGCTACGATCCCGAAGCCTCAACGCCGCAGCAACTGGCCGACACCATCAAAGTCGAATACGCGCGTTTCGCCAAGTTGATCAAGGCAATCGGTCTCAAAGACGAGTAGCGCGGCGCCGCACGGTCGTTCGATTCTGCGGCTCATCCCTTTGTTTTTCAATTACAGCGGCTTAACAACTCTGCCCGCTGCGCGTTCCGCATTGCCGGAAGCCGCTAAAACGCGGGTGTAGGCCCGGAAACCCGCTTTGTTCATCTCAATATCCGGCGCCTGTCTGCCGATAATCGGTTTAAGGATGAACGGCGTCTGTGCCGTCCGCCAAACATGTTTGGAGGCCGCGATGAACAAGCAGCTTGCCTTACCCCTGCAATCCGACCCTGCTGCCGATCCCGCGTTGCGCCGCGCCTGGATGCGCAGCGGATTACGTGTGCCGTTTCATGTTGCCGTTCACGTGCCGGCGCTGGCGATTTGCCTGCGTCATCTGGCCGGCATCGGCATCGATCGTAAAAGCGGCGCGCGCGCCTGATTCCGGCGGCGTCACCCGTGCGGCTCTCGCCGCAGCGGGGTTTCCTGCATTACCGGCCGCTATTCGTACCAGTAACGCTTGAAGGTCGGGTTCTTGATGTTGGGGCCGCCCGTATTCGGATCGAGCCACAATACCTTGCCCGGATGCTTGACCGGCTTGCCTTCGAAGCGCTCGCGCAACCAGTCGCACACAAACGAATGAATGTCGACCTGCCATACCAGCGCGCGGCCGCCGGCGGTGACCGAGCCGTTGTGGTGCTGGTCGGGCAGCATCCATAGTTCTGCCGGCGCTTTCATCTGATCGAACAGGCGGTATATCTCGTCGACCGGCGCGCGCGGATCGAATTCGCCGTTGACGATCAGCGTCGGACATTTGATCTTGTCCATGCGGCCTTCCATGTTCATATTGGCCACGATTTTGTCGAGGTCCTCTTCGCTTTTCGATTGCGTGAGAAAGGCAAACAACTGCTTGTAGCGCGGCGACTCTTCATTCACCAGATAGTATTTGTCGCCGAACGACGCCCACGGCGCGGCGCAGGCGGCGATGCGGTGGTCGTGCGCGGCAATACGCATGCCCCAATGCGAACCGAAGCTCAATGCGTAGACCGCGATCTTCTTCGGATCGACCTCGGGGCGCTTGATCAGGTAATCGATAGCGGCACTCGCGGCTTCTTCGTAGTTGTCGGCGGTGAGTTTGATGCCGCGCAGATTGCTTTCGCCCTGGCCGGGGCCGTCGAACGAAAACAGATGCATGCCGCGCAGGTGCGCCTGGTTGTAATTCGGATGCGGCCACGCTTCCTTGGTCTGATCGCAACCGGGTACGTAGAACACCAGCGGCTTTTTGCCTTCGCCGGGACAGAGGTGCAGGTTGCCGGAGACGATGGTGCCGTTCCACGGTATATCGACGTGCTCGATCTTGTACGGCGCGAACTCGCGCACCTTGTCGTAGCAGCGCATCAGGCTGCCGTGCAGATATTTTTTCTCGTCGTTGATCTCGAACACCACGTGCTGCGCATCGAGCCACAGCAGCGTGGTCTGGTAGTAGAGTTCCATCGCGGTCTCGCGGTGGCCGGCTTCCGCCTCGGCCTGCGCGAGTTTTTCGAGACGTCGCGCCGCCAGCCCCATGTGCTTGCTGATCATGTCGTGATTGCGCACGCTGCGCGGAATGCGGCCGCGGCCATCCGACTGGAAATGGAAGACGTTGCCGGTTTCCTTGATCACCCAGTCGAACACCCATTTCTGGTTGTCGCGTTTGAGATGCGGGCGGCCGGTTTTTTCGTGTTCTGGGCTGGGCATGGCTGATTCTCCAAATAATACGCGCCGAATTTTCGGCGCGAGGTCGAAAGATACCTTGTGAGTCGCCGCGCGGCAACCGCGCCGGTGTGTATTGTTTACTGCGGCTTCAAACCAATTGTCTTGATGACACTAGTCCACTTGTCGGTTTCGTGCCTGATGTAGGCATCCAATTGCTCCGGCGTGCTGGCGACGGTCTCCATGCCGTGGGAAAGGAACGCTGCTTTTACTTCAGGCTGGTTGAGTACCTTTACCATCTCGGCGTGCAGGCGCTGGACCAGCGCCTTCGGCGCCTTCGCCGGCATTACCATACCGTGCCATGAGGTGGTTTCGAAACCCGGCACGCCGGATTCGGCAACGGTCGGCATCTCGGGCAGGGCCGGCGTGCGTTGCAGGCTGGTCACCGCGAGGCCGCGCAGACGGCCGGATTTGACCTGTGGCATCGCCGGCAGCAGGCTCGACATCATCATCTGCACCTGGCCGCTGATGACGTCGGAGAGCGCCTGGCCGGTGCCTTTGTACGGCACATGCACGATGTCGAGCTTCGCCATCGACTTCAGCAGTTCCGGCCCGAGCTGGGTGGTGGTACCGGCGCCGCCCGACGCGTAATTGAGTGTGCCGGGTTTGGCGCGCGCCAGCGCCAGCAATTCGGGGAAGGTCTTCGCGGCCACGCCCGCGTTGACGACGATGATCTGCGGGCCGGCAGTGGTCTGCGTAATCGGCTGGAAATCCTTGAGCGGATCGTAAGGGAGGTTGGCGAACAGCGCGGGCGCCACCGCGAGGGTGCCGGAGGAACCGATCATCAGCGTGTATCCGTCGGGCGCCGAGCGGGCGACGATCTCGCATCCGATCGCGCCGCTGGCGCCGCCGCGGTTGTCGACCACCACGTTCTGGCCGAG
>JANYDY010000042.1 GCA_025363435.1 Betaproteobacteria bacterium | reverse complement strand
AATTTTTCGCGCCAGTCGGCGCGCGGCGTCACCTGCAGGCGCTGCACGGTCAACTGCCGAATGAAGAGAAGGCGCTGCCGCTGTGACCGAAGCCACCGCGCGCGGCGCTGACATTGACCGCGCCGCGCATTTGCATGCCGGTATTCGGATTGACCGCGGGCATCTCGGCAGTGCCGCTCCAGATATGTTTGCCGGACGGCGTTTGCACAATGGAATTGAAGTGCGGCCCGAGAAAATAACCGCCGCTGCCACCGCCGTGGCTACCGGAACTCTGGCAATTTTTATCGCCCCAGTCCTGCACGCATTCGGTCTGCGTTTTGTAGGCGTAGCGGTCTTTCGGGATGTCGGCGTCGGAGCAGCCGCCGAGCACGATGGTGCCGAGCGTTACCAGTTGAATCTGTCGCGCACGTTTGCGATTCATTGCCAGCCCCGTGGTGTCATGACTTCATTCCGCCTTGATGCCGCGTTCTTTGATGACGCGGCCCCATTTTTTCTGTTCGGCATCAAGGTGCGCCGCGAACTCTTCGGGCGAACTCGCAATGACGTCGAGGCCGCGCTCCTGCCACATCTGCGCCTGACCGGGAACCGTCAGCACTTTTTTCAACTGCTCGTTGAGTAATAGCACGATCGGTCGCGGCGTCGCCTTCGGCGCAAGTATGCCGTGCCAGGTGACGAACTCGTAACCGGGCAGACCGGCTTCGGCCGCAGTCGGCAGATTGGGCAGCGCTGGCGAGCGCTTCAGGCTGGTGACCGCGAGTGCGCGCAGGCGACCTGAATTCAGGTAACCGACCTGCTGCGAAACGTTGCCAAAGGTCATGTGTACTTCGCCGCCAATGGTGGCGAGGTCGGCGGGGCCGCCGCCCTTGAAATGCACGGCGACGATATTCAAGCCGGCGAGCAGATTAAAGAGTTCGCCGGCGATGTGCGGATTGGTACCCACCCCCGCAGTTGAATAATTGAGCACGCCGGGCTGGGCGCGCGCCAGCGCAATCAATTCTTTGACCGAGCGCACCGGCACCGAAGGATGCACGGTGATGAGCGACGGCGAGGACGTCAGCAGAGAGACCGGTGCGAAATCGCGCATCGCGTCGTACGGCACACGATTGAGCAGGAACTGGTTTGCCACCAGCGGAATGGTCTGGATGATGAGCGTATAGCCGTCGGGCGGCGAATTGGCCACCATTTCGGTGCCGATGTTGCCGGAGGCGCCCGAACGGTTATCGACGACGACCTGTTGCCCGAGGAGTTCAGTGAGCTTGGCCGCGACCAGTCGGCCGACGACATCGACGCTGCCGCCCGGCGGAAAGGGCGCCACGAGGCGAACCGCTTTTACCGGATAATTCTGCGCGCCTGCCGGCAGCGCGGCAGCAAGCGCAAGCAAGACTGGCAAAAAACGGGCAACTGACATATCGGCTTCCCCTCCGGATTTGCAGATCGCATCGCCATCCCGCAAACATCAAACGCAGCGCTACGGGTTTGAAATACCGCCCTTATTGTCGCGCAGTCTGCTGCTGTTGCCACCAGCGTTTCAACCAGCCGGTATTGCCGCCAAGCGCGACGATTTCCTGCAGTGCATCGGGCAGCGGCGGGTATTCCTTGCGAATGTCGCGGGTGTGATTAAAAAACATGCCGGAGCGGAAATCGACTTCGAGTTCGTCGCCGCTGTCGCACAACTCGGTGACATTGAAGCAATCGGTCATGACCGGCAGGCCTACGCCGACCGCCGCGCGATAAGCGAGAAAGGGCATCGATTCGCACACCACGCCGAGGCCGAGCGCCTGCATGGCGATGTAGCCGTTCATCTTCGGCCCCATGCCGAAATTGCGCCCGGTGACGATGATGTCGCCGGGTTTTACGCGTTGATGAAAACCGGGGTCGGTTTCCGCGAACAGGTGCGGAATCAGTTTTTGCGGATCGAATTCGCGCGCGGTAATCAGTGGATTGGGGATGACGCCGCCTGCATGCGGCACGTCGTGGCCGAGTTTGTAGCAGCGGCCCTTGAACAGCCAGTTGTGATTGTCGATTTCGGTGGTCATATTTCCTCGATTCAATGGCTGGTGAGCGCGCGCGGGTCTGTGATGCAACCGCTGACGGCGGAGGCCGCAACGGTGGCGGGGCTGCCGAGAAAAAGTTTGGCCTCGCGTGAACCGAAGCGGCCGGTGCCGTTGCCGACCGCGGTCGAGATCGACACTTCGCCGGCATGCACGAGGCCGTTGCGGCCGCTGGCGCAGGGGCCGCAGCCGGCCGGCAGTATGGTGGCACCTGCGTCGAGAAACACCTGCGCCAGTCCCTCGTGCGCCATGCGCAGCGTCGATTGTTCGGAGCCCGGCACGACCAAGAGGCGTACTCCGGGCGCGACGCGGCGGCCGCGCAGATAGCCGGCGGCGATTTCGAGGTCTTCCCACATCGACGAACCGCACGAACCGATAAAAGCGTGATCGATGCGCTGGCCGGCCACGCTCGATAAATCGGCGGCGCGATGCGGGCCGCCGGGCAGGGCGACCTGCGGCTGCAGACGGCCGACGTCGAGTTCCATGGTTGATTCGTAGTTGGCGTCCTTGTCGCTGTAGACCGCCTCGAAAGGTTGTTGCGTGCGTGCGCGGCTGTAGGCGATGATTTCCGCGGACGGCGGAAAAAATACGCCGATGGCGCGCATTTCGGTCGGTGTGCTGCACATTGAAACGCGCGCCGCCAGACTGAACTGATCGAGTTCGCCGGTGAATTCGAGGATGCGGTAATCGATCTCGACGCCGCTGCTTTCGGACGGCTCGTTGAGCATGGCGCCGATTACAAAGCCGATGTCGCGCGCATGCACGCCAGCTTGCGCCTTGCCCTTGATGACGAGCTTTATCGTATGCGGAACCATCAACCAGTTGCTGCCGGTTGCCAGCACGCGGCTGATTTCGGTGCCCATGCGGAAGGCCACTGCGCCGATGCCGCCGACGTTGGTGCAATGACGGTCGTTGTCGAAATACAGGGTGCCCGGCGTGACGATGCCGGTTTCCATCGGAAAAACGTGGCCGTGGCCGCCGCGCCCGGCGTCGAAAAAACGTTTGACGCCCCAGTCGCGCGCGGCGGCGCGGTTGAACGCGCCGCGCCGTACCGCGAGTTCGGAGTTATAAAGTACGTCGTGGTCGGTGACCATCACGACTTTGTCGGGATTGGCGATCCGCGTAATGCCCAGTGCATCGAGTTCCTGGCGCGCCGCCAGCACCACGCCGTCGTGAATCATGATGAAGTCGGGCACCGGCTCGATCAGCTCGCCGGGAGCCACACTGGCGCGTCCGCTGGCGCGCGCGAGAATTTTTTCTACTGCGGTCATGCCCACAAAACTGGCTCCTGTCTGCATCAGACTGTGAATTGACCGAGTATCCACAACGCGGCAACGCGGTGTCAAGGCTGCGGAGCAGTGATAACGGGTGCTATATTGCGGGGAACGGAAAAACGAAGGAGAGATTCATGCGCAGGCGGTTTGAAATTGCTTCCATGGCGGCGAATATTCTTTTCCTGATCGGCTGCATTGCACCGCTTGCCTGCAGTGCCGCGGCGGCCGAATGGAAGCCCGAGCGCGGCGTGGAAATCGTCGCGCCGTCGGGGCCCGGCGGCAGCACCGACCGCACGGCACGCGTGGTCGCGCGGATTTTGATGGAGCGCAAACTCGTCGATGTGCCGGTGACGGTGGTGAACAAACCGGGCGGCAGCGGGACTATCGGACTCAATTACATCAATCAACACGCCGGTGATGGTCATTACCTGATTGTGGCCACCACGGCGTCGATCAGCAATCACATCATGGGATTGATTCCATACGATCATAATAACTTTACGTCGGTGGCAATGCTGTTCGACGAATACCTCGGCGTCAACGTCAAGACCGACTCGCCGATCAAAAACGGCCGCGAATTCGCTGACATCTTGCGCAAGGATCCGGAGGCATTGAGTATCGGCATCTCGACCAGCGTCGGCGGCGCCAACCATACAACACTGATGATCTGTCTGCGCGCGGCCGGTATCAATATCAGGAAGCTGAAGACCGTCGTCTTCCCGGGCGGTGCGGCGTCGATCACGGCTTTACTTGGCGGACACGTCAGCTCGATCAACACGGCGCCCGGTAATGTAGTCGAACATTTTCGCGCCGGACAACTGCGCACCATCGCGGTTTCTTCGCCCAAGCGCCTGGGCGGCCTGTTCGCCCAGGTGCCGACCTGGCGCGAGCAGGGCGTTAATGCGGATTCGGGCAGTTGGCGCGGCATGCTTGGTGCCAAAGGCATGACGCCGGCGCAGATCGCCTATTGGGATCGCGCCTTCGGTGCTCTGGTGAAAACCGACGATTGGAAAAAAGAACTCGAAGAAAACTACTGGGAAAACGTCTACGCCGACAGTCGCGGCACCAAAAAGCGGCTCGACGAAGAATATGCGGAATTCAAGGCGATGCTGGGCGAGCTCGGCTACGCCAAGTGATCCACAGGCTTAATGCAGAGGTGGCAGCGTACGCGGGTCGGTGATTTTTCCGCTGACCGCTGAGGCGGCCACCGTTGCGGGGCTGCCGAGAAACAGTTTCGCATCGCGTGCGCCGAAGCGGCCGGCATTGCTGTTCGATGCCGTGGAGATCGACACTTCGCCGCCGTGCAGCGGCCCGACCACCGCATCGTTACAGGGGCCGCAGCCGGCCGGCAGCAGCACGACGCCGGCTTCCATGAATATCTGCAGCAGTCCATCGCTCAACAGGCGCCGCGTCGATTGTTCCGAGCCCGGCGCGATGAACATACGCACCCCCGGCGCCAATTGCCGTCCGCGCAAAAATTTTGCGGCGAGTACAAAATCTTCATACATGCCCGAACCGCAGGCGCCGACGAAGGCGTGGTTGACAGTTTGTCCGGCAAGTTCACTGATATCGACCGACTTGTGTATGCCGCCCGGCGGGGCGATCTGCGGTTCGAGTCCGCCGATGTCGAGATTCGCGGTGTTGTCATACACAGCGTCAGCATCGGCATAAACGGGCGTAAAGGCGCGTTGGGCGCGTTCGTGCGCCTGTGCAAGAATGGATTGTGACGGCGGAAAAAAAACGCCGTAGGCGCGCATCTCGGTCGGTGAATTGCACAGTGCCGTGCGTGCGGCAAGATCCAGCTCGTCGAGATCGCCGGCGAATTCAAGCACGCGATAATCGAGATCGAAGTCGAGCGCGCCGTCGTTGAGCAAACGCGCGATGCGAAAACCGATGTCGCGCGCGTGCACGCCGGGTTTGAGACGGCCGCTCAATGTCAGCTTGACCGTCTTCGGTGTCATCACCCAGTTGGTGCCGGTGGCGAGCACGCGGCTGATTTCCGCGCCGACGCGAAAGCCAAAGGCGCCGATGGCGCCGGCGTTGGTGGCATGGCGGTCGTTGTCAAAGTAGAACATGCCGGGCAGGAGCAGGCCGCTTTCCATCGGGAAGATATGGCCGTGGCCGCCGCGGCCGACGTCGTAGAAATTTTTGATGCCCCAGGCTTTGGCGGCAGCGCGGTTGATGACGCCGAACTCGGCGGCGCGCGCACTGCCGTAGATGACTTCGTGATCGGTCACCATCATGATTTTGTCGGGCCGGGCGAGGCGGTCGATACCCAGCGCGTCGAGTTCGCGCCGCACCCCGCGCACCAGGCCGTCGTGAATCATGATGTAGTCGGGGTTGGGATAAACCACATCGCCGGCGCGAACGATGTCACGGCCGCTGACGCGCGCGAGCACTTTTTCGACTGCGGTCATTCCCATACGTTTGCTCTAAGTTCTTGAATTGAAGGGCGCGTCGAGCCTAGCGGCGGGGCGTGGCGGTGTCAAGCAGATGGACAGCCTGAGCCCAAACGTGCACACTTTGTGCGTCGCCATTAGTGCTTTCGCTGACGGAACCAGCCGTGACGAAAATCAGCCAGCCATTATCGCAATTCACTGCCGCGCTGGTCGCAGCAGCGCTGGTGTTGCCGGCGTTTGCCGCTGAGCGCGGTGATTTCAGCAACCTGGCGCGGTCGCGCTACGTGCACTGCGCCTTCTACAAGAATTACGAAACCGATCCGGTCAGCGGCGATCCGATCCTGATCGAAGGGCGTTCCAATTCGCTGATGCATTTTCAGGGTATCGACGAAGCGCATGAAACCGCGCGTGCGATCTATACCCGCATGGCTGGGCGGCGCGACGTGGTCGTGCGGCATACCGCCAAGGCGATTCACTTTATCGATAACGTGGCCGGCATGTATTTGCTGACGACCGTGCATAGTTGTCTCGATTACGATGAGAAACGCGGCCTCTGCGTGACCTACGGCGCTACCCATGCGCGGGTATTCGATAAGGCGGTGCTGCAGGACCCGGACAGCGTTTACGAAAAAATCAAAGCGAGCGCCGAGCCCGGCTTCTGCGATCACAGTTTTATCGGCATTCAGGAAGCCGCGAAATCGCGCTGAGGCCTGCCGACTACCGGTCGGCACGGCGGGACAGGCGGCGCTTACGCGCCACCGCCGATGACATACAATTCGCCCGATACTATTTTTGTCTGCGGGAGCCGTGATGTTGCGAGCACTGTTGTTGTTGATAATGCTGATCGGTGCAGGTTTCGCCTCTGCTGACGAGGCCAGCGTCAAAAAGCTGGTTGTCGCGAAATTTCCGCAAGCCAAAGTCGAAGGTGTGGTCAAAACGGTGTATGGCGGGCTCTATGAGGTGTTCATGGACGGACGTATCCATTACACCGACGAGAAGATGACTTTTTTTATAATCGGCGAACTGATCGATGCCAAAACCTCGATCAATGTTACCGAGCAGCGTTTTCGCAAGCTGACCGCGCTCAACGTGAAGGACATGCCGCCGCAGGATATGGCGATCAAACGCGTCAAGGGTGACGGGCACCGCCGGTTGATTGTTTTTTCCGATCCGATGTGCCCGTACTGCCGTCGTATTGAACAGGAATTCACTAAACTCAACAACGTGACGATCTATCTGTTTCCGTATCCGATTGAAAAACGTTTCCCGGGCAGCACGGAATTGTCGAAAGCAATCTGGTGTTCGCCTGATCGCGCCAAAGCCTGGGATGAATGGATGCTGAAAGGAACGCGTCCGACGGCCAAGGGTACTTGCGTGACGCCGATCGACGATCTTGACAAGATCGGCAACAAACTTGGCATTGGTGTTACGCCAACAGTAATTTTTTCAGACGGTGCACCGATGAACGGCATGATTTCGGCTGCAGAGATGGATCGCCTGATGAATCAGACTCCGGCGCCTTAAGCTTGCGTCAGGCAGCGGCCGGCGAGGTCTTGCGCGCCTGGCATTCCCTGATTTTTCGCGTCAGGTAGTCGAGTGCGAAATCGATTTCCTCGTCGGTATTAAAACGGCCGACCGTAATGCGGATGGCGTTCGGCGCAGCCTCTCCGCCATACAGCGCCTGTAACACATGCGAGGCGCCGCCGCCCATGCAGGCCGAGGCCGATGACACCGCAACATCGGTGAGCATGGCAATCATCTGATCACAATCCGGCAGCATCACGCTGATATTCAGATTGTTGGCGATGCGTTGCTGCATATCGCCGTTGACGCGCACGCAATCGATGGCGGCGAGACCGCGGTGCAGTTTGTCGCGCAAGGCGCGCAGGCGCGGCACTTCGACTGCCATCTCTTCGTCGGCAAGTCGGAAACATTCACCCATGCCGACAATCTGGTGAGTGGGCAGGGTGCCAGAGCGCATGCCGCGTTCGTGGCCGCCGCCGTGCATTTGCGGCGCCAGAGTTGCCGGCAGACCATGCCGCACGTAAAGCGCGCCTATGCCCTTGGGGCCGTAGGTCTTGTGCGCGGTCAGCGACATCAAATCGACCGGCATGGTTTTGACATCGATCGCGACCTTGCCGGTGGCCTGCGCCGCATCGACGTGCAAAAGTATGCCGCGCGCGCGGCAGATGCTGCCGATTGCCGCGATATCCTGAATCACGCCGATCTCGTTGTTGACCAGCATCACCGAGACGACAGTGGTATCGGCCTGCAGTGCAGCTTCGAATGCGGCGGGATCAAGCAGGCCGTTTGCCTGTGGCGCCAGGAGGGTGACCGCGTAGCCGCGTTTCTCCAGATCGCGCAGGGTGTCGAGCACCGCGCTGTGTTCGGTTTGCACCGACAGCAGATGGCGACCGCGCGATTCACAGGCTGCTACTGCGCCTTTGAGCGCGAGGTTGTTCGATTCGGTGGCGCCGGAAGTCCACACAATGTCCTGTGCGCCGGCGTTGATCAGGCGCGCCACCGCGCCGCGCGCGGCTTCAACGGCGGCGCGCGCGTCGCGGCCGAAGGCGTGTGAACCGCTGGCCGGATTGCCGAACTGATTACTCAGCCACGGCAGCATTTTTTCGACCACGCGCGGGTCAACCGGCGTGGTCGCCGAATTGTCGAGATAGATCGGGAGTCTGGTCACGACGGCTTTTTCTGCGCTCAATGCCGCGGCATCAGTGCCGACAGTACGCGCTGGCGCTTTTCTTCGACGTCTTTGGCAAAGCCCGGATGTTTGCTATCGATAAACGAGGTGGCGAGGCCGAGTTTGAGCAGGGCGACAGCGAAGGTCGCGCCGAGGTCGTCTACATCGGGGCTGACTTTGGCCAGTTGCAACGCTTCGATAGTTTCGTCCATCAGTTGCTGCAGCGCCGAGTGCATTTCTTCGTCGAACAGTTTTTGCATATGTCACGTCACCTTGATTGTTCCAGTGCAGAGTTTAGCGTTTTCGGCACGCCGCTGCAGCACGCGATGTGCGAAAATCCGGCCATTCCAACAGGAGGAAAACATGAATTTGAGTCTCAAAGGCAAAGTCGCCGCAGTGACCGGCGGCAGCGAAGGTATCGGCCGTTCGACCGCATTGCGGCTGGCCGAACTCGGCGCCAGTGTCGCCATTTGTGCGCGCCGCGCCGAAGTGCTGGAGAAATTCGCCGGTGAAATCCGCGCTGCCGGCGGTACCGTGATGACCAGCGTGGCCGACGCCACCAAAGCGGCGGACATGACACGCTTCATCGACGAGACGGTGAAAAAATTCGGCCGCATCGACATCATGGTCAACAATGCCGGCGCCACCGGCCAGGCTGCGTTCGAAACGGTAGACGACAGCGCGTGGGAGAAGGATATCGACGTCAAGGTGATGGCGCATATCTACACCACGCGCGCAGTAATTCCGCACATGAAAAAGCAGGGTGGCGGGCGCATAATCAATCTGAACATGGTGGCGGCGAAACAACCGGGTGCCGCGCAGTTTCCGACCACCGTCAGCCGTGCCGCCGGCCTTGCGCTGGCGAAAGGGCTGTCGAAAGAACTGGCGCCGCATAACATTCTGGTGAATGTCGTCGCCGTCGGAAAAATCAAATCAATGCAGCAGGCGCGCGGCGCTGCGCGCGCCGGCATCACGGTCGAAGAGCATTACACCAAAACCGGCAAGACGATTCCGCTGGGGCGCGTTGGTGAATCCGAAGAAGTCGCCAACGTAATCGCTTTTCTCGCCTCCGACGCGGCGAGTTACGTTACCGGCACCTGCATCAACGTCGACGGCGGTCTGTCCGGCGTGCTGTAAGTGCAATTGCTGCAAACGCCGGCAGCGGACCGTTTCGCTGCCTGGCTGCTGGCCTCGGTCAGCCTGCTCGCGGTGGTCGGCGATTTTGTGCCGTCCTATCCGGACTGGATTACCGGCGTCATCGGCTGGACTGCTTGCGTGATGCTGTGGCATCGCGTCAAGCCGGTGCAGCGGCGCGTTATTCTGCTGTTGCTGGCGTTTGGTATCAGCGGAATTATCTGGGGCGTGTTGAGCGGGCAGCATGGCCTGATCAACCGCGCATTGACGCAAAACCTGCCGCTGGTCGGCATGTTGATCGCGGTATCCTTTCTGCAATTGATCGGCGCGCGTCCCGGTGCTACCGAAGAAAAATTCTCGACCGGCCGCGGCGCTTTGTTCCGCACGCTGCTCGGCGTGCATCTGTTCGGAGCGGTAATAAACTATTCGGCAGTGGCGATATTTGCCGACCGTTTGAGTGCGCGCGCGAAGCTGTCGCTGGATCAGGCCACTGCGCTGTCGCAGTCTTTCATCATCGGTGCCGTGTGGTCGCCGTTCTACGGCGCGATGGCGGTGGCGCTGACATTTGCGCCGGGTGCGAGTTTGACGCGTTTGATCAGCATCGGTTTGCCGCTGGCGTTGGCGGGGCTCACAGTCAGCTGGCTGACGCTGTCGTCAAAGCGCCACGGCAGCGCGCGCGACTTCGCCGGTTATCCGCTGCATCTTGAAGCCTTATGGGTGCCTTTTGTGCTGGTGGTGTCGGTATTGCTGCTGCACGAGTGGCAGCCGGCGTGGTCGGTGCTGGCGATCATTACATTGAGTGCGCCGACCATCAGCGCAATTACGCTGTTCGCGCGCGAAGGTAACCGTGCCGCTGCCGCGATGGTACGGGTTGTCGATGTGCGCATGCCGGAAATGGGCGGCGAGATGGCCTTGTTCATGGCCGCCGGTGTGTTATCCGCCGGCATGGCAGGCATGGTCTCGGCACTTGGCATCGGTTTGCCGTTCGATCACTTCGGCGCCACCGAAGCGGGCATCACCGCAACCGCGATCACCTTTGCAGCGTGGCTGGGATTTCATCCGGTGATTCTCGGCATGGTAGTCGGCCCGTGGCTGGCGCAGCTCAACCCCGATCCGAACCTGCTGGCGATGTCGCTCTTGATGCCGTGGGCCTTCGGCTTGACCGCCTGTCCGCTCGGCAACACGGTGCTGGCCTTACAGGCGCGCTACCACGTCTCGACGCGCGATTTGCTGGCGCGTAATCGCCGGTTCAGTTTTCAGATGCTGGTATTGAGCGTGATCGTGTTGCAGGTTTACGAATATATTGTGATGCATTAGTCGCAATTAAACCTAAGGCCCGTAGGGCGGATGAGCGAAGCGTCATTCGCCGTATGAAAACGCAATTCTGAGCGCCGACATCCGGCGCAAGGCGCTGCGCTCATCCGCCCTACGGGTTTATTTCGCTGCCGCGACCAGATAATTTCTGTAAAACTGGACAATGCCGCCGGCGAGGTTTTCAACGAAGACGGAATCGTTATTGCGCAGGAAGGTGCCGAGCTCAAGCTGGATGGCATCGATCCCGTTCGCGTTGTTGCTGCCATAGGTGTACACCGTATGCCCGCCGTTATAGCCACGATGCTCCGGCGGATCGTTCAGCGTCGGGCTTAATGGAAAGACTTTGACGCCCTTCGATTGCAGGTAGCCAAGGATGCTGTTCGCGCCGATCAGTGATTCGATGCCGTTTTTCGCGAGTAATTTTGTGACGGTTCTGCCGTTGCGGGTGCCGCGGTGCACTGTATCGCGATCCTCGCCTTGGCCGTGGATATCGAGCAGCAAAGCACCATCCGGAAACTTTTGCCGGATCTCGGCAATGAAGGCCGCGATGCGATTGTGGTAGGCCCAATAAACCGGCTTTGCCTCGGCCGCTTCAAAAGCCTCGTATTCGGCGCGATTGGCGTCTATGTACTTCCGGCTGAAGCGCGCCGCCACCAGATACGGTTCGGCACCCAGCGTTGCGTTGATGCGTTTCGCCACGCCTTCAGCCACTTCGATGGTATTCGCGTCCGTGACCATTACGCCGCGTGTGCGCACTGAAACACCGGAGATGTAGTCAAGACCGCCGTGCGGCGCGGTCAGAATAATGGGCAGATTGCCGGCGCGCGACAGTATCAGCGCATCCGGATTCTGCGCGACGGCGGTGACGGGCAAAACCCAAATCAGGATTACGGCAAACCATAAAATGGTGGCACGCTGATTTTTATGATTCATGTGGCGGCGCTTATTCGGCATGAAGGCATGGGGGATGTGCAGCGTAATCCGATGGATGGTTCCGAGACGATTTATTCAATTGTAAGCAATTCAAAGCTGGGTCGACGAAAGGGAGTGATTTGAATATTGAGCTCCTTTTTTAACCTGTTTGAAAGATTGAACATGAAAACGATGATGATTGCGGCGGTGGCTGTTGGTTTTGGCGGTTTTTTGTTGCCGCTTGCGAGTAATGGGCAGGGTACGCCGGCTGAAGCCCAGGTCAACGCGCTGGAAGGCCTGTTCGGGAAAAACGCAACTTCTCGCCGCTCCGGTGCCAAGGGCGTTTGCGCCAGCGGCTACTTTGTCGGCAATGATGCGGGTCGTGGGCTTTCAAGCGCCAGCGTATTCAACGGCAGCAAGGTGCCGGTTGTTGCGCGTTTTTCCATCGGCGGTGGTAATCCCAAAGCCACTGATAAGGGCCGGTCTGTGCGCGGACTGGCATTGCAATTCAGTCTACCCAAAGGTGAAAGCTGGTTGATGGCCAACATATCGGCGCCGGTCTTTTTTGTCGCCAGACCGGAGCAATTTGCGCCGTTTCTGCAGGTCCGCACGCCGGACCCCGCTACCGGCAAGCCGGATCCCGAAAAGCTCAAGGCCTTTAACGAAGCCAACCCTGAAACCACATTGCAGGGCGCCTATCTGGCTAAAGCACCGGTTCCGGCCAGTTACGCCACAGTGAACTACTGGGGCACCAACGCCTTTGAATTTATCAATGCCAAAAATGAGAGCACGTTTGTGCGCTGGCAGTTTGTGCCCGAGGCAGGCACGCTCGGCTTGACGGATGAACAGCTGAAAACCATGCCCGACGAGTTTCTGGCTGACGAATTGCGCAATCGCGTTGCTGCAACGCCGGCCGGTTTTGATTTTAATGTGCAACTGGCGGACAAAAGCGATCAATTGACCGACCCCACCAAAGTCTGGCCGGAAAGCCGCAAAGTGGTGTCAGTTGGCAAGTTGGTGATTGACAAGGTTGAAGCCGGTAGCGGTGGTGCATGCGAGGCAATTACCTTTAACCCGCTGGTGCTTCCCGCAGGCGTCAAACCGTCTGCCGATCCTGTGCTGCAGGCGCGTGCTTTGCCGTACGCCATCTCGCTAAGCCGTCGCCTGACGGAAGCGCAGAAGTAAAACGCAAGATCGGGGTACGAAGAGAAGCTGCCATCGGCGATGGCGGCTTCTTCTAAATCCTAACAGTAGCAACGCAGCGCTGATTTAATCAACGGCGGAAGGCGCTGCGCTTTTTCGCCCTACAACACTTCGGCGGCGTGATCCGCCAGCCGCGAACGTTCGCCGCGTTGCAGCGTGATGTGCCCGCTGTGCGACCAGCCCTTGAAGCGGTCAACGACGTACGTGAGGCCCGAACTGCCTTCGGTGAGGTAGGGCGTGTCGATTTGCGAGATGTTGCCGAGCACGACGACCTTGGTGCCGGGGCCGGCGCGCGTGATCAGCGTTTTCATCTGTTTCGGCGTCAGATTTTGCGCTTCGTCGATGATCAGGTATTTGTTGAGAAAGGTGCGTCCGCGCATGAAGTTGAGTGACTTGACTTTGATGCGTGAACGCACAAGATCGCGCGTGGCGGCACGACCCCATTCACCCGCTGCGTCGTCGGTTTTGTTGAGCACGTCGAGATTGTCTTCGAGTGCGCCCATCCACGGATTCATTTTTTCTTCCTCGGTGCCGGGCAGGAAGCCGATATCTTCACCAACCGGCACGGTGACGCGCGTCATGATGATTTCGGAGTAGGTTTTCATTTCCAGCGTGTGCATCAGACCGGCGGCCAGCGTCAGCAGCGTTTTGCCGGTGCCGGCCTGGCCGAGCAGGGTGACGAAATCGACGTCGGGATTCATCAGTGCGTTCAGCGCGAAGTTCTGTTCGCGGTTGCGCGCGGTGATGCCCCAGACGCTGTGGCGTTGATGGGTGTAATCGGTGATGGTTTCGAGCACCGCATGTTTGCCGGTGATTTCCTTGACCCGCGCGTAGAGCGGGCGCTCGGATTCCTGATAAACAAACTCGTTGATCATCAGCTGCGCCACCAGCGGGCCGTGGATGCGGTAATAGGTGTGGCTGCCCTGTTGCCACGATTCCATGCCCTTGGCGTGTTTGTCCCAGAAGTCCGCGTCGAGTGCGCGCGTCCCGGCGTAGAGAAGATCGGTGTCTTCGAGCACCTTGTCGTTGAAATAATCCTCGGTCGCAAACCCCAGCGCGCGCGCCTTGATGCGCATGTTGATGTCTTTGCTGACGAGAATGACCTGGCGCTTCGACTGCGTGTCCTGCAGGTGCTTGACCACGCCGATGATCTGGTTGTCGGCCTTGCCGCTGGCGAGCTGCGTCGGCAACTGGCTGATGATGGCCTGCGTCTGCAGGAACAGGCGTCCGCTGGCTTCGCCGCCGTTGTGCGTGCGCAGCTCGATGCCCTGTTCGATGTCGTGTTCGACCGGGCTGACGATTTCATCGAGAAAGCGGCTGGCCTGGCGCGCGTTGCGCGCCACCTCGGAGACGCCTTTTTTGTTGGCGTCGAGTTCCTCAAGGGTAGTCATCGGAATATAGATGTCGTGTTCCTGAAATCGAAACAGACAGGTCGGGTCGTGCATCAGCACGTTGGTATCAAGCACGAAGAGCTTGATCGAAGGATGGAGGCGCGTAACAGTTGAAGCGGATTTACGCTGAGTCATGTCACTCCTGAGGTGGGCGGGGTAGAAGAAACTGGTGAAGAAGCACGCAACCAGTGAAACGCCTGCAGGCAGGTTTCATTAATTTGCGGACCCCAGAGTTTTGACGAAGTCGAGAACTTCCTGAGCGTGCCCCGGTACTTTGAGCCCGCGCCACTCGTGCGCCAGTTCGCCGGCGGCATTGAAGACAAAAGTGCTGCGTTCGATGCCGCGCACCTGCTTGCCGTACATGTTCTTCATCTTGATCACGCCGAATACCTTGCACGCCGTCTCTTCGGTATCCGACAACAGTTCGAACGGAAACGACATCTTGGTTTTGAAATTTTCGTGCGACTTCAGGCTGTCGCGCGAAACGCCGTAGATGGCGCATTTCAGTTTCTGGAACTGCGGATAGAGATCGCGAAAGTTCTGCCCCTCGGTGGTGCAGCCCGGGGTATTGTCTTTCGGGTAGAAGTAAATCGCGACAGGGTGGCCGCGTTGCTCGGAAAGCTTGAAGGTGATGCCGCTGGTGCCGGGTAGTTCGAAATCAGGAAACGTTTTCTTGGGCATGGAGTTGCTGTTTGTCCCGTGGCACTTGATGTTCAGACTTGATTGTGTAGCAAATGCGCGGAGGTGGCAAGCGTGTTCGTGACGCCGCTTTAATCAAATTGTCACGTGCACCGTTTAAGGCGCGACTTCCGCCAGAAACTCGCCTTCCTGCACCGACAGCGTGCCGGAGCGACCGGGAATTTCCGCGGCCTCAACCACATGACGCGGCAGCGCGCCCTCTTTGAGGGTGCCGCAGTAATCGCGCAGCGAAACGAGTTCATGGCCGGCGGCGTGCCAACCTTCAAGCAGTTGCTCGAACACCGGCAGCAGTTTCATGCCTTCGAGTTCGGCGTGCAGTGTGTAAACGTGGCCGGTCGGACGGTTATCTGCGGAGAGGCGCAGTATGTGGTCGGCGACGTTGTCCACCGTGATGTCATCAACACCGATCAATTCGTCGAGTGTCGGCAGCGTGGTCGGCAACTGCGGGCAGGCAATGATTTCACCATTGATGATCGGAATAAAGGGGCAACTGCCGCGCGTGTCGGAGCAGTATTCGAAACCCAGTTGCTGGGTCAGGCGATAACTATGCCGGTTCATCTGCCAGCCGGCGGCGCCGTGTACATGCGCGCGTTCGCCGAACACGTTCGCATAGCGATCACAGGCGATTTCCATTTGCTGCGCTGTCCACTTTGCGTCGGCTTGGGCCACGCCGTCCTGCCATTTGACATGGTCCCAAGTGTGGATGCCGGTTTCAAAGCCGGCGTCCCGCACACTGCGCAGAATATCGGCGCAACGCACGCCGATATCCGGGCCGGGCAACAGTGTGCCGTAGAGCAGGGTGACTATGCCGTAGTGTTCGAGTACCGAGGTGCGCGAGACTTTTTTCATGAAACCGGGGCGAAACGCGCGTTTTATCGCGCGGCCGGTGTGATCGGGCCCGAGACTGAACAGAAAGGTCGCGCCGGCATTGTGGCGCTTCAAGGCATCCATCAGGCGCGGCACGCCTTCGCGCGTGCCGCGATAGGTATCAACGTCGATCTTGAGCGCGATTTTCAATGTGGCGCTTTCGCGGCCAGCGCGTTGAGACTTTTGCCGGTGGTGCGAACAATGCGCCAGTCGGGCATCACGGTGGCGCCGAGTTTTTCATAGAAGCGTATCGCCGGTGCGTTCCAGTCCAGCACTGACCATTCAAAACGGCCGCAACCGCGTTCGACTGCCAGTTGCGCAAGGTGTTGCAGCAGGGCCTTGCCACAGCCGCGCTGCCGCCACGCCGGCCGCACATAGAGGTCTTCCAGCCACAGTCCGCGTCGGCCGAGAAAAGTCGAGTAATTGTGGAAAAACAGCGCAAAAGCTGCAGGCACTTGGTTGCCCGTTTTGTCCTGCGCCCAGGCTACAACAGCCTCGGCCGCCGGGGCGGGGCCGAACAGATCGCGTTCGAGATCAGCGTGACCGGCCTTGAGCAGATGCGTCAGCTTCTCATACTCAGCCAGCTCGGTAATCATCGCCAGCAACTGCGCGCTGTCTTCACGCCGCGCTGCGCGTATCGACCAGGCAGGGGCAGCCATATCAGTTCATCAGGTTCCGCGCGTCGGCGACATGCGTACGGTAGGCGTCGAAAATATTTTTCAGCGCGGTTTTCATGTCAACGCACGGACGCCACTTGAGTTCTTTGCAGGTGTTGGTGATTTTCGGCACGCGGTTTTGCACGTCCTGATAACCCTTGCCGTAGTACAGCGCCGAAGTGGTCTTGATCAGCTTGACCTTTTTCGCGCTCGGTTGATATTCAGGGTACGTCAAAGCCAGCTTCAGCATCATCTCGGCCAGCGTTTTAACCGAATAATTATTGGTCGGATTACCGATGTTGTAGATCTTCCCGCTGGCAATGCCTTTCGGGTTGTCGATGATTTTCATCAGCGCGTCGATGCCGTCGCTGATGTAAGTGAAGGCGCGTTTCTGCGTGCCGCCATCAACGAGCTTGATGTTCTCGCCACGCACGATATGGCCGAGGAACTGCGTAATCACGCGCGAACTGCCTTCTTTCGGTGTGTGTATGTTGTCGAGGCCGGCGCCGATCCAGTTGAACGGACGGAACAGCGTGTATTGCAGGCCTTCCTGCATGCCGTAGGCGTGGATCACGCGATCCATCAGCTGCTTCGAACACGCGTAGATCCAGCGCGGTTTGTTGATCGGGCCGAGAATCATGTTCGACATCTCAGGATCGAACTCGGCGTCGTCGCACATGCCGTAAACCTCGGAGGTCGACGGGAAAACCACGCGCTTTTTATACTTGACGCAGTGGCGCACGATCGGCAGATTGGCTTCGAAATCGAGCTCGAATACCCTCAGCGGCTGCTTCACATAGGTCGCCGGCGTCGCAATCGCCACCAGCGGCAGCACGGTGTCGCACTTCCTGATGTGATATTCGATCCATTCTTTGTTGATCGTGATGTCGCCTTCAAAAAAATGAAAGCGCGGATGGCGCAGTAGATCCGAGATGCGGTCGGTCTGCATGTCCATGCCATAGACCTCCCAGTCGGTGGTCTTGATGATGCGCTGCGAGAGGTGGTGGCCGATGAAGCCGTTGACGCCGAGTATGAGTATGCGTTTCATTGCTGCTAGGTCTCCAGTGAAACCGGATTGTCGCCGAAGAGTGCCAGAAAGTCGTGTGCGGTGAAAGACTTGCCTTCAAATTCCATTTCCAGTAGGCGCAGCGCGCTGCCATCGGCGCAGACGGCGAGGCAGGCGCCGTTGCGTGCAACGAGGGTCAGGTTTTGCGCGCCTGCCGGTGTCTGCGGCTCAAGCTGCGTGCGATAGACCTTCAGCGTGCCCGCGGGTAAAGCGGTGAAAGCGCCAGGATAGGGCGGTGCGACGCCGCGCACGAGGTTATGCACGCGCTGTGCGTTGGCCCAGTCGATGCGACCATCGGCCGGTTTGCGGCCGCCGAAATAACTGCCGGCGCTCAAATCCTGTTTGAGCCGTGGCGCGCTGCCGGCAATCAGGCCGGGCAGGCTGCGATTAAGTACCTGCGCGGCGGCGACAGTGACTTTTTTGAACACATCGGCGGCGGTCTCGTCAGGCAGGATGCTCACCGCCTGTTGATCGACGATGTCGCCGGCGTCCGGTTTCGCCGTCATGTAATGCAGCGTCGCACCGGTTTCGGCCTCGCCGTTGATTACTGCCCAGTTGATTGGCACGCGGCCGCGGTATTTCGGCAGCAGCGAGCCGTGCATATTGAGCGCTCCGCGCGCAGCCGTGTCGAGCAGTGCCTGCTTGAACATGCTGCGGTAGTAAAAAGAGAACAGGAAATCCGGTTGCAGCACGCGGATGCGTTCGACGGTTTCCGGCGTATTAGCGTCTTCCGGTGTGATGACCGCAAGACCTTTGGATTTGCACAACGCAGCGACGCTGTCGAACCAGATCAGTTCGGCGGGGTTATCGGTGTGGGTGAGGACCAGCGCGACGTCGATCTTGTGTTTAAACAGCACCGACAGGCATGCGACGCCTACGTTATGGTAGGCGAACACCACCGCACGCGTCATTGCTTGCGTTCCAGTATCGCCTGAATGAGAAAGCGCGGCCGGCTGCGCACTTGCTGGTAAATGCGGCCGATGTATTCGCCGAGCAAGCCAAGACCGAACAGCACCAGGCCGGTGAGGAAGAACTGCAGGATGTCGCGATCCCACAGCGCAACCAGGCCTTCGCTGAGGCTGCCGGCAGCAAACCAGCGCTCGATGATGACGACAATATAGGTCAGCACCGACAGCACGGCGACCGCCATGCCGAGCAGTGAAAACACCTGCAGCGGCACAATCGAGAAACCGGTGACCAGATCGAAGTTCAAACGCAGCAGGCTGTAGAGCGAATATTTCGACTCGCCGGCAACGCGTTCTTCGTGGGCGACCTCGATTTCGGTCGGGTTGGCCGCATAGTTATAGGCGAGCGCCGGAATAAAGGTATTGATCTCGCGGCTGCTGGTGATCGCATCAACGATAGGGCGGTCGTAGGCACGCAGCATGCAGCCCTGATCGGTCATGCGGATTTTGGTAATGCGCTCGCGCATCCAGTTCATGGCGCGCGAGGCATGGCGACGGAACGCGGAATCCTGGCGGTTTTTGCGCATCGAGCCAACGTAGTCGTGGCCCTGATCCATCGCCGCCAGCAGATTGCCGATTTCCTCAGGCGGGTTCTGCAGATCGGCGTCGAGCGTGACAACACGGCTGCCGCGCACGTTTTCAAAACCCGCCATGATCGCCATATGCTGGCCGAAATTGCCGCTGAACAAAATGACGCGCGTGACGTCGGGGCGCTGTTCGTACTGCAGGCGCAACAGCGCGACTGAACGGTCGCGGCTACCGTCGTTGACGAAAATGATTTCGTAGGCCAGGCCGAGTTTGTCGAGCGCCGGATAGAGCCGTGCGAACAGTGCGGGCAGCGACTGCTCTTCGTTGTAAACCGGTATGACGACGGAAAGCTGTGGTGTGCTCATGAGGGCAATTTTACCCGATGCAGCAGAGGTTTACGACCGCGCGACGATCCATACGCCGACGATAATGATGGCAATGCCGCTCAAGCGCATCGGCGTCACCGCTTCGCCGAACAGGTAATAGGCGGCGATTGCGTTGACGACGTAACCCACCGACAGCAGCGGGTAGGCGATGCTGACTTCGACACGTGACAGCGCCATGATCCACACCACGACGCTGATGACGTAACAGGCGAGTCCGCCCATGATGTGCGGCTCGGTAACCAGCTTCCAGCCGACCGGGATGATATTCGCGGTGCTGTATTCAAAGGCGCCGACGCTGTTGGTGCCGGCCTTGAGCAGCAATTGCGCGCCGGCGTTGAGCAGCACGCCGGTCATGAGCAGGGAAAGGCTCAGAGCATTCATGACGAATCTCCTTTGTTATCGCGGTGGTGTGCGCACGAATACGCATTCGGTGTCGCGTGCAACCAATTGCATCGGTAGTTTAGATTTTTCGAGTTGCTCGTACATTTCCGGCCCCATTACCGCCAGCGCATAAGGCTGCGCATTCCAGATCGGCTCAAAGGCTTTAATCGTCGGAATCCAGCGCTGCGGTTCGTGTTCGAGGCCGAAAGCCATTTCATCTTGATACTCAACCAGCGTAACCGTGCGCCGCAGATAAAATGGCAGTGTTTGTTCGTAACTGCCGACGCTGTAAAAAGGCGTATCCGGTTTGAGATCCGGCGGCAGTTTTTTCACCAGATGATAAGTCGAATGCGCGGGCGACAACGCGTCTTCGCTGGTTACCGCCAGTTGCGTGGTGGTGAGTCCGGTCAACGCGCACATAACGATAGCTGCATGCGTTTTACCGCGCCAGCTGAGCACCATCGCGGTGAACATACCGACAAGCGATGTCGCGGCGGCGGCGTACAGCCACGGTGTTTGCGCGCGATACAGTTCGGCAGGGATGGCCGCTGAGGCGAGACGTTCGGTAAATTGCGCGGCATAAAGGCCGGCGAGTGCGAGCAACGCGATCGGCAGCAGTTGCCATACCAGCGTGCGGCCTTTGATTTCGGCCAGCCGCGCGCCCATCAGCAGCGCCAGTGCGGGGAAAATCGGCAGGATGTAAGACGGCAGTTTGGAACCTGAGGCCGAGAAAAACGCAAATATGAAACCGGCCCAGATCAGCAGAAACAGAGTCGGATCGAATTCACGGCTGCGCGGGCGTTTCACCGCAGCGATCAAGGCATCGAACAAGGTCAGCAGCCAGGGCAGTATGCCGAGCAGCAGAATCGGGATGAAGTAGTACCAGGGCTGATAACGCTGGTGCACCGTCGAGGTATAGCGCTGAAAATGCTCGTGGATAAAAAAGAAATGCGGGAATTCCGGATTGGCGAGCGACACCGCAATAAACCACGGCGCGCTGATGGCAAAAAACAGCAGGCCGCCGGTAACCAGATGCAGGCGGCGCAGCAGGCCGAAATCGCGCTTGATCAGCATATACAAAACGACCGCCGTGCCGGGCAGCACAATGCCAACGAGGCCTTTGCTTAAAACCGCCAGCGCGCAGCCGGTCGCCGCAACATGCATCCAGCGCCGCTGTGTAACGGCAGAACTGCGCGCATCAAGGCCGAGCAGCACGCCGACCATCGCCATCGCCATGAAAAAGGCGAGACCCATGTCGAGCGTCAGGATGTGCGCCATGCCTGAATAGAGCAAGCTGCTGCCGAGCACCAATGCAGCGTAGAAACCGGCCGCGGCGCCATAGAGGCGCGCACCGGCGACGAAAATCAGCAGCAGTCCGGCAAAACCGGTGACTGCCGGCCAGATGCGCGCCGTCCATTCGTGTTCGCCGAATACTTTGTAGGCGGCGGCCGTGGTCCAGTATTGCAGCGGCGGTTTTTCGAAATACTTGATGCCGTTCAGGCGCGGCGTCACCCAATCGCCTGACTGCGCCATGATGCGCGGAATTTCTGAATAGCGGCCTTCGTCAGACAACGCCAGCTTGCGGTAGTCGAGATTGGCGCACCAGATGAGCAGTGCAGCGAAGACTATGAACCACCAGCCGCGCAGGGCGCGCTCAGTCGATGGCGTTGAAATGGGCGGGGAACCGTTCAAATGGGAAGAGAGTATACCAGCCGCTGCCTCCGCGTTGCCGCGCGATGGCAATCAGGCTGGCTCTGACTGGCCCGGTGTCTCGCAGGTGAACCTGATCACGGTAACGTCGGGCCGCAAGGCGGGCGAATCGCCGAAGGCAATCTGGCCGCTGCCGTAGAGCACGAACTCGGAACGGCGCAGCGCAATTTCATGGCGGCCGCTGATGGTGACATAGGTGCCGTTGGTGCTCTGGTCGATGAGTACAAAATGATCTTTGCGTTTCTCGATGCGCGCGTGGTGGCGCGACGCCATTGCTTCATCGATCACTAGATCGTTGGTTTCGTCGCGGCCGAGTTTCAGCGATTCGCGGAAAATGAACTTCCTTTGCCGGTAATCAATGGTCAAACGCGGTTCGACCAGATCGGCAAGCGTGCCGCTGCTGCGTCCGGAGACAAAGGTGTCTGTGCCGCTGTCCTGCCAGGCGATTTCGTGCACATCAATAATCTGCTGCTTGCCCTTGACCGGCATGGCGGTGAGCTTGCGCACGCGAAAATTCAGATCCGGCGACAGCTGCGCAGCGGTCGCCGCGGTGATGGCGATATGGCTGGCGGTTGCCAGCGAGGCGATACTGGCGGCGATGTTGACGGTGTCGCCGAAAACCTCGCGCCCTTCGCGCAGCACATAACCGCAGTGAAAACCGATGCGGATGGCGAGCGTCACCTTGTCGCGCTGCGCCGGACGTTGCGCCATGCGCATCTGCATTTCGCAGGCCGCCAGCGCCGCCGAATCGGCGCCCTGAAACGCGCACATGATGCCGTCGCCGATGGTTTTGACCACCCAGCCGCCGAACTTGCCGGTGACTTCGGTCAGCGTCTCCATGCAATCCTTGATCAGGCCGAAGGCGCCGGTATCGCCCATCTGCTCGTACAAGCGCGTACTGTCGCTGACGTCGGCGAACAGCACAGCGAGCATGATACGTTCATTGGTCATGTTGCAAAAATCCCCGGGCCCCTGTTGGTGGCGCGACTACCTTACAACATCCGGCACGTCGCATATAATTTCGACAATGCCATGTTCCGGCGCCGCATTGCAAATATCCGGAAGATGGAACATGATTTTACAGAACCTGCCCGACGCATTCTTAATCTATATCAATTGGAGCCTTTATTGCAGCGGGTTCCGCGGAGCATTGATGAAATATATATTGTCGGTTTTGCACCGCAGCGCTGACGCCACCAGCAGCGTGCGCCAGGTCGGCGAATACGAGCGCCTTGATGAAGCCATTGCCGCCGCCAAACAGCAGGTGGATGCGCTGTTGCAGCGCTTGTATACGAATGGCATGACGGCGGCGCAACTGCTCGAACGCTACCGTGGAGCAGCAGAAACGCCGTACATGGTGCGCGACGACGAAGAAACCATGAACGCGCACAGCTTCAATCATTTTCAGTTTGCGAAGACGCGCAGCGACGAAATCTGCGCCGGCGGTAAATAGCGGCGCGGGCGTTCAGACGCCGGCGATGCAGCGCGCTGCAAGCGCTTCGAATGTGCTGTCGCTATCCGCTTCAACCGTAAGCTGCAAACCCTGCATGAGGCGCGGGTAGTGGTCGAGGATGGAGCGCGTGTAGGCGGGGTCGTAGTGCAGTTCCAATAATTTGCGCACCAGCGTGTTGTCGTCGCCCGCAACCGACATGGCTTTCCATGTGTTGATGCGTTCGTGGCCGTGCAGAGTCACCAGGCAGTCGAGCTGCGCGCCAAGTGCCGCCGGATCACGTATGAAGTGATCGTATTCCTGGATCAGCATGGGCACGCGCAAAAGTGTCGCTGCTTCGAGCCGTATGCAGTCGCTCGCCCACATCGTCTCTATCAACGCTTCGGGCGTGCGCAGATTGCCGATCTTTTTGCTTTCGGATTCGACGAACACCGGTCGGGCGGCGTCGAGGTGATGCAGCGCATGCCAAACCAGACTTTCAAACATTTTTTGTGACGGTTGCGGTTCGTCGGGCAGATTGCCGAGCACCGAGCCGCGATGGGCGGCGAGCGCTTCGAGATCGAGCACCTGTGCACCGGCTTTAGCCAGCGCGCGCAGCAGGCGGCTTTTGCCCGAGCCGGTGAGACCGCAAATCACGCGCCAGTTGAAACGCTGCGGCAGCACGGCCAGATCGTCGATCACCGCGCGGCGATAGGTTTTGTAGCCGCCTTCAAGCCGGTTGGCGCGCCAGCCGATCTGTTGCAGCACGCTGGAGAGCGCGCCGCTGCGCGTGCCGCCGCGCCAGCAATAGATCAGCGGCTTCCAGTTGCGCGGACGCTGCGACAGATTTTCTTCGAGATGGCGCGCAATGTTGCGGCTGACCAGTGCGGCGCCGACTTTTTTTGCTTCGAACGGCGAGACCTGCTTATACATGGTGCCGACGCGTATGCGTTCTTCGTTGTCGAGCACCGGGCAATTAATCGCACCGGGAATGTGGTCTTCGGCGAATTCCGCCTCGGAACGAACGTCAATAACCTCGTCAAACTCGGCGAGTTGTGCTACGTTTACCGGCTCGTTGTTGCGCAATGAAAAACCTCAATGAATCAACCAGCTCAACCCATGGACCAACAAAAAATCAAACTGACCGCATTTTCACACGGCGGCGGATGAGGCTGCAAATTACCGCCAGCGTTGCTGGGGGAATTGCTGTCGAAATCGCCGCTGGCGAAAGCGTATCCGAATCTGCTCGTCGGCACCGAGTCGAGCGACGACGCGGCTGTTTATCGCATTAATGATGAACAGGCGATCGTTGCAACGACGGATTTCTTTTTGCCGATCGTCGACGATCCGTTCGATTTCGGACGCATCGCCGCGACCAATGCGATCTCGGATGTCTACGCGATGGGCGGCACGCCTATTTTCGCGCTGGCTTTGCTCGGCATGCCGTTGGGCAAGTTGCCGGTTGAAGCGGCGGCGCAAATTCTCGCCGGCGGCGAAGCAGTGTGCAAAGCGGCGGGTATTCCGATTGCCGGCGGGCATTCGATCGACAACCCGGAGCCGCTCTACGGCCTCGTTGCGATCGGCCTTGTGCAACCGGCGCGCATCAAGCGCAACGACCGTGCGCAGGCGGGCGACGTATTGATCCTCGGCAAGGGCATAGGCGTCGGCGTAATGAGCGCCGCGCTGAAAAAGGGCGAATTGCGCGACAAGGCTTATCAGCAGATGATCGAGACGACGACAAAACTCAACACACCAGGCATCGCACTTTCGGCTTTGCCCGGCGTACATGCGATGACCGACGTCACCGGCTTCGGCGTGCTCGGCCATCTGCACGAAATCTGCCGCGGTTCGAAATTGCGCGCCGACTTGCGCTATGCCGATATACCGGTGTTGTCGGCGGCCTTGCATCTGGCAGAGGCCGGTTATGTGACCGGCGCCTCCGAGCGCAACTGGACCGGCATCAGTCCGCATATCAGATTACCTGAGGGTTTCCCCGAATGGCAGCGCAGGTTGCTGTGCGATCCGCAGACCAGCGGCGGTTTGATGGTGGCCTGCGATCGTGCCACTGCGCCCAAGGTGCTTGAAATATTCAAGGCCGATGGATTTTCGGCTGCCTGCGAAATCGGCACGCTGTCGGCAGGCGAACCTCTGATCAACGTACTGTTGTGATACGGAGGCGTTGACGCGTTGAATCCGCTGCATCTGACATTCGCCGTCGGTTTTTTAAGTTTTACCGCGATGACCGCATCGCGGGTCGTGTTGTCGCTCTACGCGCTGCAACTGGGCGCGGATGCTTCGGCGGTCGGTCTGCTCGCCGCCATGTTTTTTATTTTTCCCTTGTTGCTGTCTTGGCCGATGGGAGCGATGTCCGACCGCGTCGGCCCGCGCAAACCGCTGATCGCCAGCGCCGTTGTCAGCGGGCTCGGCTTGATGCTGCCGTACTTCTGGCATCACGTGGCGGCGCTGTATATAGCCGCTGCAATGTCCGGGCTGGCGTTGTCGCTCTATCACGTCAATCTGCAAACTCTGGTCGGGCGCTTGAGTACGCCCGCACAGCGCGTGCGTAATTTTTCCAATTTCAGTCTGGTCGGCGCCGCCACCAATTTCTGCGGCCCTTTGTTCGGCGGGCTCGCCGTCGATCACACCAGTCACGCCATGGCCTGCCTGTTCATCGCCTCGTTGTCGATATTTGCGTTGATACTGATGTTCACCAAGGGGCGCAGTCTGCCGCGAGGGCAGTGCTCAACCGCGCCCAGGCTGCACATCATGGAAACGCTGTCTGACCGCGAAATGCGCAGCATGCTGATCACCAGCGGCATCATGCAGCTCGGCACCGATCTGTTTCAGTTCTATATGCCGATCTACGGTCACAACGCCGGCATGTCGGCCAGCGCCATCGGTTCGGTGCTGGCGGTGTTCGCCTCGGCAGCCTTTTGCGTGCGCTTCGGCATGGCAGGGCTAGTCGCGCGTTTTACCGAACAGCGTCTGCTGACCTATTCGTTTTTTATCGGCGCACTCGGCTTCGTGTTGATACCGGCGTCCAACAACGTGGTATTGCTTTCGCTGGTGTCTTTTATATTCGGGCTCGGCATGGGCTGCGGTCAACCACTCACCACCATGCTGATGTTTGCCAAATGCGCTGAAGGCCGCACCGGCGAAACGCTGGGTTTACGTCTCACGGTTAACAATACGATGCGGGTAGCGGGGCCGGCGTTGTTCGGCGTGGTGGCGTCGTTTACGGGATTGACGGCGGTGTTCATCATCAACGGCGTGATGATGGGGGTGGGCGGGTTGATGAGTCGGCCGAAAGAGAAGCCTTAACGTTCGACGTGAGCCGCCCCGAAAGAGCGTAGCTCTTGGAGGGTCGGCTCCACGGAGGGGTTATGCGTCAGTTTCAATGCGGTCTCCACGAACGATTTCTCCATTGGTGAGTATGTCTGCCCGCAAACCGCCGCGGCCGCCCCAGTGCTTGATGACAGAGGCTGGATCAAGTGACTCACTACTCAGATTTTTGCCAAGAAGGATGCATGGTTCGCAAAGCTCTACACCGCGCAACTTCACAGTGCCGATTGTGAATTCCATATTCACAAGATCGTTTAGTCTCACGCCTCGGGTAACAAGGTTTCGGCGCGTGAGCGACAGTTCAGAGGCGCGCGAATGCTCCGCACAGAAGAGTTCAATCTCTTCAGCCTCGACCAAAGTGAGGTTTTGGCCCGGGTAAGTACGTTTTCCAAAGTTTCGGTCACCTAGCACTCCCATTCCGCTTTGGACCGTGATGTGCTCACACTCCACTTGCGCCACACCGCGCTTTGGGCTAACGAAGATGCGCTCAACGATCACCGTGGTCTCCTGACGCATAACTATTAATTGGTTGGCAAAATTTAGGTGGCAAATATTAGTTGCCAAAAATTACCTGCCAAAATGTGAAAAATACCAGGCTGATTTTGCATAACTTCTTTAACCCGGGCGCCATCCCTCAACGCTTGCCAAGCAACGGCGCGAGTCCTTTCCACACCGTTTCCAGTATCAACGGCTGTCCCGCGGCATTCGGATGCAGATTGTCGTCCTGTATCAGTTCGCGTTTGTTCGCCACGCCTTCGAGCAGGAAAGGCACAAATGCAATCCTGTGTCGTCGTGCGAGATTCGAGAACGCTTTTTCGTATTCCTGCGTGTACTGCGCGCCGTAGTTGGGCGGCAGGCGCATGCCGACCAGCAGCACGCGGCTGCCGGCTTTCTGCGCGGCGTGCACGCTGGCGGAGAGATTGTCGGACATCTGTTTGGCCGGCAGGCCGCGCAGGCCGTCGTTGGCGCCGAGCTCGATGATGGTGATGGCCGGTTTGTGCATGGCGAGTGTGGCGGCGATGCGCGCGGCGCCGCCGCTGGAGGTTTCGCCGCTGACGCTGGCATTGACCACGTTATAATCGCTGCGTTGCTGCCGCAGACGCTGTTGCAGCAGCGCGACCCAGCCGTCCTGCTGGCGGATGCCGTAGGCCGCCGACAAACTGTCACCAAACACCAGTATCACGGGCGCCGCCTGTGCCAGCGCGGAACCCAGCAGCGTGATTGCAATCAGAAGAACTCCAATCAACATGAATAATCCGTCACCGATCATTGCCGCGCGCGGCCTCTGCAAGAGCGTGGCCAATGGCGCGCAGTCGCTCGTCATTTTGCAGGATATCGGCCTTGAGGTCATGCCCGGCGAGGCAGTGGCGATCGTCGGCGCCTCGGGTTCGGGTAAATCTACGTTGCTTGGACTGCTGGCGGGGTTGGATGTTCCCAGTGCGGGGACGGTGACGCTCGCCGGCGAAAATCTGTTTGCACTCGATGAAGACGGCCGTGCCGCGCTGCGTGCCAGGCTGCTGGGTTTCGTGTTCCAGTCGTTTCAATTGCTGCCGGCGTTGAACGCACTCGAAAACGTCATGCTGCCGCTGGAACTCTCCGGGGCGGTGCATGCAGCCGCCGCGGCGGAGGCGATGTTGCGCCGGGTCGGGCTCGGTGAACGGCTGCGCCATTATCCGAAAACGCTGTCCGGCGGCGAGCAGCAGCGTGTGGCGCTGGCGCGCGCCTTTGTCATGCAGCCGCAACTGCTGCTGGCCGACGAGCCGACCGGCAATCTCGATGCCGTCACCGGCGCCGACGTCATCAATCGGTTGTTCGAACTCAATGCCGAACGCGGTACCACGCTGATCCTCGTCACGCACGACGACGTGCTGGCGCAGCGCTGCTCGCGCGTAATCCGGCTGGCCGGCGGAAAAACGGTATGACGCGACTGGCGCTAACCATGTTGTGGCGCGACTGGCGCGCGGGCGAACTGCGTGTGCTGGCGATCGCGCTGGTGATTGCGGTGGTCAGCGTCACCAGCGTCGGGTTTTTTGCCGACCGCCTGCAACAGGCGCTGACGCGCGAGGCGCATCAACTGCTCGGCGGCGACGTCGTGCTGGTGTCGGACCATCCGTGGCAGCAGGCGACGCGCGACGCAGTCATCGCGAGCGGACTGAAACTCACCGAGAGCATGAGCTTCACCAGCATGGCGCGCACCGCCAGCGAGGCGCAGCTGGTGGCGGTGAAAGCCGTCGCCGACGGTTATCCGTTGCGCGGCAAGCTGCGCATCGCGCCGGCGCCGGGCGTTGCCGATGCAATAACCGATGCGCTGCCGGCGACGGGCGAGGTGTGGGTCGATGAACGCATGGCCGGCGTGTTCGCTGTCGCCGTCGGCGACCGCCTTGAGCTTGGCAACAGCACATTCAAAGTCGGCGCAATCCTGACGCTGGAGCCGGACCGCGGCGCCTCGTTCTTCAACTTTGCGCCGCGGCTGATGATGCGCGTCGACGATGTCGCGGCGACGGGCCTGGTGCAAACCGGCAGCCGCGTCACTTATCACTTGCTTGCGGCCGGCGAGCGCGTGGATGCAGAAGCGTTCGAGAAAGCGATGGCGGCGAAGCTCGGGCGCGGCGAAACGCTGCAGAGCCTGACGCACGCGCGGCCGGAAATTCGCAGCACGCTCGATCGCGCCGGCCAGTTCGTCAGCCTCGCCGCGCTGCTGGCGGTGATATTGGCGGCAGTGGCGATCGCGCTCGGCGCGCAGTATTACATCAAGCGGCATCTCGACGGTTATGCGGTGATGCGCTGCCTCGGCGCGACGCAGGCCGGATTATTGTCCTTGCTGCTGCGCGAATTCGCGCTGCTCGGCGTGCTGGCGTCATTGCTCGGTGCGGCGGGCGGTTACGCCGGGCAGACGGTGATCGTCTGGATGATCGGCGACTTGATCAAGGTGCAGTTGCCGGCGCCAACGTTGTTGCCGGCGCTTCAAGGCTGCGCGGTCGGCATTGTGCTGCTGCTCGGTTTTGCGCTGCCGCCGTTGCTGCAGTTGAAGAACGTGCCGGCGTTGCGCGTGCTGCGGCGCGAACTCGGGCCGGCGCGGCAGTCGTCGCTGCTGGCCTATGGTGTCGGCCTCGCCGCATTCGCCGGGCTGGTGGTCTGGCAGGCCGGTGAATTGCAGCTGGGCCTGATTGTGTTCGGTGGATTTTGCGCGGCGTTTGCGTTGTTCGGCGCCGTGGCATGGGGCGCGCTGCGCGTGCTCGGGCGTTCGAGCGGTGCCAGCGGTTTGACCTGGCGTTTCGGTCTGGCCAATCTCGGCCGCCGCGCCGGTGCCAACACAGTGCAGGTGCTGGCGCTGGCGATCGGTTTAACGACCATTCTGCTGCTGACGTTTACGCGCGGCGATTTGCTGGCGACCTGGCAGTCGAAAATTCCACCGGATGCACCGAACCGTTTCATCGTCAACATTCAGCCCGATCAGCGTGTCTTGCTGGCGGAATTTTTTACGGCAAACGGTCTGCAGCAACCGGAAATCTATCCAATGGTGCGCGGACGTTACGTGGCGTTGAACGGCAAGGCGGTCAGCGGCGAGGGCTTCGAAGAGCGCGCGCGGCGCATGGTCGAGCGCGAGTTCAACCTTTCTTATATGGAAACGCTGCCGCCGCACAATGCATTGACGGCGGGGCGCGGTTTCGAAACCGGCGATCTGGCGCGCGGCGGACTGTCGGTCGAGGACGGCATTGCGCGCACACTCGGCTGGAAACTCGGCGACATGCTGACCTGGCAGGTGGCGGGAGAAAATTTCAGCGCGCCGATTGTCGGCATCCGCAAGCTTGACTGGGATTCGATGCGCGTGAATTTCTTCGTCATATCGACGCCTTCACTGCTCGAAAAAGCGGCGACCAGTTTTATCACCAGTTTTCATCTGCCGCCGGACAAAACCGGGGTGACGCAACAACTGTCGCGGCGTTTTCCGAACCTGACGCTGGTCGATATGAGCGCTCTGCTCAAACAGGCGCAGGATCTAGTCGGGCAGCTGGTGCGTGCGGTGCAGTTCATATTCCTGTTCGCGGTGGGTTCCGGCGTTCTGGTGTTGTACGCGGCGTTGCTCGCTACGCGCGACGAACGCGTGCGCGAAGCAGCGGTGATGCGCGCGCTGGGCGCGTCGCGGCGGCAAGTGCTGGCGTCGCAGCGCGCTGAATTCGCTGTGCTGGGATTGCTTGCCGGCCTGCTGGCGGCGGTAGGCGCGACGGCTATCGGCTGGCTGATCGCGCAGAAGGTGTTTCAATTTCCCTATCAGATCAACCACTGGGTATGGCTGATCGGCCCGCTGCTGGGGCTGGCCTGTCTGGGCGTGAATCTGCGTGCCGCCGCGCGCGCGGTGTTGAATACGCCGCCGCTGGCTGCTTTGCGCGACGCATGAATGTAGAATGCGTCGATTGTTCTGCGGGTAGTGTATGACTGAAATCGTCGGCGGTATCATCATTGCGTTGCTTGTGCTGGGCGTCGGCTGGCTTGCTTGGCGCATCGGCGCGCTGCAGCGCCGTCTCGACGATCTGCCGGCGTCGCTGGCGGCGGGTTTCGACGAACGCCATCGCGGTATGCTGGCCGATCTGCATTCGGGCCTGACGCAGCAGGGCGACCGCCTGAACGTGGCGTTGACCGATAACTCCGATCGATTGCGTGCATCGACCGCCGAGGAATTGAAGCAAACGCGCGACACTTTGCATAAATTGCAACTGACGCTGACCGAGACGCTGGGCCATAGCCGCGAAACGATGCTCGAAAAACTTGCGCTCACGACGCAGGCGCTGACCGGCAAGATCGACGAGCAGTTGGCGCTGATCGCCGGCAAGGTCAACGAGCGCCTTGATGAAGGTTTCAAGAAGACCAACGAAACCTTCACTAATGTGATGACGCGGCTTGCCACCATAGACGAGGCGCAAAAAAAAATCGAGACGCTGACTGGCAGCGTGGTCAGTCTGCAGGAGATACTCGGCGACAAACGCTCGCGCGGTGCTTTCGGCGAAGTGCAGCTTGAAGCGATCGTGCGCAATGCCTTGCCCGAGTCGGCCTTCGAGTTTCAGTACACGCTGGCGCGCGGCGTGCGTGCCGACTGCGTGCTGAAGCTGCCGCCGCCGACCGGCATGCTGGCGGTGGATTCGAAATTTCCTCTCGAAAACTACGAGCGCATGTTTGCCGAAGGCGCTGAACGCACGAGCGCGGCGGCGTTCAAGGCCGACGTAAAAAAGCATATCGACGACATCTCGGGTAAATACATCGTGCCCGGCGAGACCGGCGACGGCGCAGTGATGTTTCTGCCGGCGGAGGCGGTGTTCGCCGAGATTCACGCGCGGCACCGCGATCTGGTCGAATACGCACTGGCGCGCCGCGTCTGGATTACTTCGCCGACGACGCTAATGGCCATACTCAACACGGCGCGCGCGGTGATCCGCGACGTCGAGATGCGCAAACAGGTGCACGTCATACAGGACGAACTCGGCAAGCTGGGTGCGGATTTCGGGCGCTTTCAGTCGCGTATGGATAATCTGGCACGCCACATTGAGCAAGCCAAGAACGATGTCGATGAAGTGCACGTTAGCAGTCGCAAGATCAGCGAGCGCTTCGCGAAAATCGAACGCGTCGAACTGGAAGAAGGCGAGGCGGTCAAGGCGCTTCCCGGCGCACCGCAATGAGCGGGGCAGTGGCGGGCTAACGCTGCATGTTCGAAGCGTTCAGACGCTGGCGCCGCCGGCGCATTATCGAGCGCGCCGGACTCGACCCGGCGCTATGGCAGCAGACTCTCGCGCAACTGCCGTTTCTGCGCGACCTAACGCCCGCAGAGAACGAACGGCTGCGGCAGACCGTCATTCTTTTTCTGCACGATAAATCGATACACGGCGCGGGCGGGCTGGTGCTCGATGCCGCGATGCCGCTGCTGATCGCCGCGCAGGCCTGCATTCTCATTTTGAATCTCGATATCGATTATTACGCCGGCTGGGTCGAGGTCATCGTGTATCCAGACGAATTCGTGCCGACCATGGAATATGTGGATGAAGACGGTATTGTGCATACCGATCACGCGCCGCGTGCCGGCGAGGCCTGGCTGCAGGGGCCGCTGATTCTGTCGTGGGCCGATGTGGCGCCGCGCGCCGGCGGCGAAGGCGTCAATGTGGTGATCCACGAATTTGCGCACAAACTCGATATGTTGAACGGCGACGCCAATGGTTTTCCGCCTTTGCATGCCGGCATGAACCGGCGCGACTGGGTCGGTGCGTTTGAGGCGGCATACTCCGATTTCTGCCGCCGCGTCGAGGCTGATGAGGAAACCCGCATCGATCCGTACGCGGCGGAGTCTCCGGCCGAGTTTTTTGCGGTTTTAAGCGAAGCTTTTTTCGAAATTCCTGCAGTGGTGCACGCTGATTACCCTGAGATATATGCTCAGCTTCAGCAGTTCTATAAACAGCATCCGCTCGCGCGAAACAGCATCCGCTCGCGCGATTGAGCATGTAATTTAAAGGGCTAATCGGTTAAGCTTGCGCCGTGTTTAAACGTCCGCTTTCCTCGCACTGGGTATTGACCGCCGGCTTCGGTGGTCTGCTCGCGCTGGTGCTCGCCGTGACCTTGCTTGCGCTGTCGCGCAGCGGGCCTGCCGGCGTGTACGACGCAGTAATTGCCGCCGCAGGTTTGCTCGCCATTTTGATCGGCGGCGTTGCTGCGCAATTCGTCTTGCGCAATGTGATCGGCAGCGAAGACGCCTTGCGCGATGCCAAGGAACTGGCGGAGGTAACGCTGCGTTCGATCGGCGACGGTGTCATCACGGTGCGCGCCGACGGCTGCATCGACGTGATGAACCCGGTTGCAGAACAATACACCGGCTGGACGACTGCCGATGCGCACGGTCAACCGCTCGACGTGGTGTATCGCGTGGTAGACGACAAGACCGGCGCGCCGCTGCCGCACCCGGGCGGTGATGAAAAAGGCGCGCGCGGCGGCAGCGGCATCGCTACGCTGTTGATGCGGCGCGACGGCACTTCGTGCGCGATTCGAGATTCTTCGGCGGCGATCCACAACGCAGTAGGCAATCTGGTCGGCTGGGTGGTGGTGTTCCACGACGTCAGCCAGATCGAGCAGATGGCGCAGCAATTGTCGTGGCAGGCCAGCCACGACTCGCTGACCGGGCTGATCAACCGGCGTGAATTCGAACGACGCCTGACTGAGCTGGTGACGTCGGCGCGCAATGACAGCCAGCAACACGCCTTGCTCTATCTCGATCTTGATAATTTCAAAACCGTTAACGACACTTGCGGCCACGCCGCGGGCGACGAAATGCTGCGCCAGTTGTCGACCGTAATGCAAACGCGCATGCGCGGCAGCGATACACTGGCGCGCCTGGGCGGTGACGAATTCGGTGTGTTGCTGGAAACCTGTCCGCTCGAGCAGGCGGTACGCATTGCCAACGGCATGCGCGAAGCGGTGCGCGAGTTCCGCTTCGTCTGGGAGGACAAGACCTTCGGTGTTGGCGTCAGTGCGGGGCTCGTGGGTCTCGACGGCCTCGAATCGCCGGAGCGCGTAATGGTTACCGCCGACCGTATTTGTTATGAAGCCAAGAGCAAGGGGCGCGACCGCGTGCAGGTCTACAAACCCAAACATCAAGGCGAGGGAGAGCAGAACACTGCATTAAGCATGGTGTCACAGATCAATCACGCTTTTGAGCTCGGCAACTTCCGGCTTTATCGTCAGGAAATCGTTGCGCTGAATGCTGCCGACGGCGATACGCCGCACTACGAAATTCTCGTGCGCATGCTCGATCGCAGCGGGCATCCGGTGCCGCCCAGCGGCTTCATGCCGACGGCCGAGCGCTACAATCTATTGAGTTCAATCGAACGCTGGGTGATCAGTTCTCTGGTCGAATTTCTCGCCGGGCAGTGCGAGAGCGGCGCGATTCCACGCGATGCCGGCCAGCCGACGACGGCGTTTTATGCGGTCAATCTGTCGGGGGCGAGCATCAACGATGCGAGCTTCACCGATTTCATTCGCCAATTGCTCAACCGTTTCAATCTGCCGCGCGGTCTTTTGTGTTTTGAAGTGACCGAAACCACCGCCATCGCCAATCTGTCGAAGGCCGCCGCCTTGATGCATGAATTGAAAATGCTGGGCTGCCGCTTTGCGCTCGATGATTTCGGCATCGGCATGTCGTCGTTCGCTTATCTCAAATATCTGCCGGTCGATTACATCAAGATAGACGGTGTGTTCGTGCGCGGCATGATGTCGGACCCGATGGATCAGGCGATTGTCGAAGCGATCAACCGGATTGCGCACAGCCTCGGCCTGAAGACCGTTGCCGAATACGTGGAAGACGAAAGTATTCTTGAACGGCTGCGCAGCATCGGCGTTGACTATGCGCAGGGTTACTTCATTTCCAAACCGTCGGCCCTTCTGGCGCCGGCCGCAGCGGAGCCCGTAGTGCTGGAACCGGCATGAGCGTTGACGGGATGCGGCAAACTTATACACTGCTCGGTGACATCGGCGGCACAAAATCACTGCTCGAGTTGTATGTCGAGCAGGACGGCGTGATGCGCGGTGTGCATGAAGGTTTGTATCGCAGCGGCTCATTCACCAGCTTTGACGCGCTGCTCGACCAGTTGTTTGTCGATGCCGGCATCAGCGCTACGAACGTTGCGGCGGCCTGTTTTTCCGTGGCCGGGCCGGTGGAAAGCGGCATTTGCTTGATGACCAATCTTGATTGGCAGATCGATGCATCGGCACTGAGCGCGCGCTACAAGATTCCCGAAGTACGCCTGCTCAACGACTTCGCCGCAGTCGGTTATGGCATTGCGAGCCTGGGTGAACACGATGTCGTGACGTTGCAGCGCGCCGTGGCGCAGCCGCATGGCACGCGCCTCGTTGTTGGCGCCGGCACCGGGCTTGGCGTCTGCATATTGAACTGGCAGGACGACGGCTACGCCGTGCATTCGTCGGAGGCCGGTCACGCCGACTTTGCGCCGCTCGATGCGACGCAGGACGCGCTGCTCGCCAGTTTGCGCAAACCGTTCGGGCGCGTTTCTTATGAACGTATCGTGTCGGGGCCGGGCTTGCTGCGCATTTTCGGTTTTCTGCAGGACACTGGTGCCGCCAGACCGTCACGGCAATTGCTCGACGCAATGCAGCGGCAGGACGAGTCAGCGGCGATTTCTGAATTTGCAATCGGCAAACTCGATCCGCTCGCGGTGCGCGCGCTCGATTTGTTTATCAATGTTTATGGCGCCTTTGTCGGCAACATGGCGCTGGCCACGCTGTCGCGCGGTGGCGTCTACATCGCCGGCGGCATTGCGCGGCAGATGGCGGCAAAACTGGGCGAAGGCGGTTTTATGCGTGCCTTCACCGACAAGGGGCGCTTCGCTGATTTGCTGCGACGTTATCCCTTGCATATCGTGACCGATCCAAAAATCGGTCTCAAGGGCGCGCTTAACTACCTGCGCATGGCGGACTGAACGCCTTAGCGTTGCGGGGTATCAGCCGGCAGGCGGGCTCTTTTCGAAGGCCGCCAGTTCCTGCGGCGAATTGATGTTGCTGAAGGCATCGGCGACATTATCGAAGGCCACTTCAACGACCTTCAGCGTTGCATACCAGGCGTCGATCTTGCGACCGCCCGCAGCGAGAAACTGCTCGAGATGCGGCAGCACATCGCGGCGACACAGGCAGAAGACCGGATGCGGCTGATCGCCCGTTTTTGCAACGGTGAGCTGAGCGTCACTGGTTTTCATCGCGGTGTAGAGACGCGCCACCACATCAAGCGGCAGGAAGGGCGAATCGCAGGGCGCAGTGGCGACCAGTTCATGCGTGGCCGATGCGAGCGCAGCGTGCAGTCCGGCGAGCGGGCCGGCGTAACCGCCGATCATGTCGGGAATGACGCGGTAGCCGAACTGTGCATAGATCTCCGCGTTTTGATTGGCATTGATCAGCAATTCATCGACCTGCGGCGCGAAGCGCGCGATGACGGCTGCCGCCATCGGTTTGCCGTGCAATTCGCGTAATCCCTTGTCTACGCCGCCCATACGGCGGCCAAGACCGCCGGCGAGTACAACACCGGTTATAGCTGCAGTTGTTTTTGTCGGCGCATTCACGGATTTTTATTTCACGAAGCGATGCGCGCCGGTGAACAGTAAATAGTGTTTGCCGGTGGCGCGGCCTATCATGGTAATGCCGGTTTTTGTCGCGATGTCGTAGCCCATTTGCGTGAGGCCGGAGCGCGAAACCAGAATCGGAATCTGCATCTGCGCGCACTTGATGACCATTTCCGAGGTCAGGCGGCCGGTGGTGTAGAACACCTTGTCGCTGCCGTCGATCGCGTCCAGCCACATGCGGCCGGCGATCGCATCGACCGCGTTATGGCGGCCGACATCTTCGACGAACATCAGAATTTCGGAACCATGCGCGAGTGCACAGCCGTGTACGGCGCCGGCGGCTTTATAGATTGTGTCGTAACGACGCACGTTGTCGATCAACTGATAATAGGTGGCTTCGCTGAGCCTAACGTCGTCGCGCAGGTGGATGTTTTCGATGTCATCCATCAGTGCGCCGAACACCGTGCCCTGACCGCAGCCGGTGGTCACGGTGCGTTTCTGCATGCGGCCGTCGAGGTCGGCGAGGCCATTGCGTGTGGTGACCGCCACCGCGCCGACTTCCCAATCGACCTGCACCGCGACGATTTCCTCAATGTTATCGACGAGGCGCTGATTGCGCAGATAACCGATCGCCAATGCTTCGGGTGCGGCGCCCAATGTCATCAGCGTAACGATCTCGCGTTTATCAACGTAGATTGTCAGCGGGCGTTCCGTCGCAATTGACGTCGGCACGGCGACGCCATGCTCGTCGCGCGCTTCGACCGTAAAGGTCGGCGCGCATTGGGCGTTGGAGAGTCGGGGGCGGTAGGGCATTTCAGGATTCAGGATTTAGTGACGATGCTTGTAGTGAGCGGTATCAGGTTTGCTGAATCCTGCTGCAATCATCCGCCGATATATGACATTTCGACTTTATTGAGCTTGACCGTCGCCGCGGTGCGGATTTCTGAATAGCGGTCGTTGCGCGCGCGCCAGACACGCGTGATCTGTTGCGATATCGCTGCGTCATCAGCGCCGCTACGCAGCAGCGATTTGAAATCGTGGCCTTCAGTGGCAAACAGGCAGGTAAACAGCTTGCCTTCGGTTGAGAGGCGCGCGCGCGTGCAATCGCGGCAGAAGGCCTGCGTTACCGAAGCAATCACGCCGATTTCGCCGCTGCCGTCGAGATAGCGCCAGCGCTGCGCGACTTCGCCGCGGTAGTGCGGGTCGGCAGGTGTGAGCGGCGCTTCGGCGGAGATCATGTCGATGATTTCGCGCGCGGTAACTACGTCATCCATACGCCAGCCGTTGGTGTGGCCGACATCCATGTATTCAATAAAGCGCAGGATATGTCCGCTGCCGCGAAAATGCCGCGCCATTGCGGTAATCGACTGGTCGTTGACGCCGCGTTTGACCACCATGTTGATCTTGACCGGCGCGAGACCGGCCGCAGCGGCGGCGTCTATGCCTTCGAGCACGCGCGCAACCGGGAAATCGACATCATTCATTTTCATGAATACTGCGTCGTCGAGCGAATCAAGGCTGACGGTGATGCGTTTGAGGCCCGCCGCTTTCAATGCCTGCGCTTTTTTCGCCAGCAGCGAGCCGTTGGTAGTCAGCGTGAGATCGAGGCCGGGTATGGCCGCCAGCACTTCGATCAGGTTTTCGATCTTGCGGCGGATCAGCGGCTCGCCGCCGGTCAGGCGGATTTTTTCGATGCCGTGCTGTGCAAAGACGCGCGCCAGCCGTGTAATTTCCTCGAACGACAGCAGTTCGCGATGTTCGAGGAACTGGTAGTCCTTGCCGAACACTTCCTTCGGCATGCAGTAAACGCAGCGAAAATTGCAGCGGTCGGTCACCGAGATGCGCAGGTCGCGCAAGGGCCTGCCGAGCTGGTCGCTGACCAGGGGGCCGCTTGCTACAGACTTGTGTGCCGGGTCGTTCAAAAAAATCTTCGCCTCGTGCCATTGCTGCGCTGCACAGCCGCAGCGGATGGCAATTATGATAAAGGTGCTTGCCTCACGGCAAGGAAGACATTACTTATAAATCAGGTATTTGATTTGTGATTCCGATTGAACTATCAGTTTTGCTCGGGCAGAATCATCCCATGACAACGAGAACCGACGATATCACGGCGGCATTTTACCCGATTGCAGTCATCATGGAGCGCGTCATGCAGGTGAATAACCGGTGGCAGCCGTTTCGCTGGCAGGCAAGGGGGGTCATACGCGATATTTTTCCAGCGGGCTCCGGTGAAAGCGTTATGGTGCGCGATGAGCAGCAGATGCAAGTGCTGTTTCCGGGGTTGGGGCTCAAGTTGACGCGCGAAGAGGCCGAGGGTTACTACCTCAATCTGACATCACCCGAGCCCAAGGTATTTGTGCTTTGGCGCGTGCACGACGAACGGGTGCGACCGGAGTTTGTTACGGTCAGCTATAACGAAGGCACGCGCTGGGCCGATAGCGGTGAAAGCGTTGACGGCGTGCCGTTGCCGGTGGAATTACTGCCGTGGGTGGGGGAGTTTGTGGACTTGCATTACAAACCCGAACCGAGAAAACCGAAGAAGTACGCCAGCAGCAGGGACAAAGGCCGCATGGGCAGGACTGAATAGAGCCATGAGTGACGAGCCGGATAAATTCCGCAGCGAGGCGTTTCTGTCGCGCTGGTCGCGGGTCAAAAAAGAGTTGCGGGAGCAACCCGCCGCCGATGCCAACGACCAGCAACTGCCGGCCATCGATCCGGACGCACCGCCGCTGGTTTTGCCGTCAATTGAGGAACTTACTATTGAATCGGATTTTCGCGGCTTTTTTCATCCCAAGGCGGATGTAAATCTGCGGCGCATGGCGCTGAAAAAACTATTCAGCGATCCGCATTTCAACGTCATGGACGGGCTCGATACTTATATCGATGACTATTCTATCTCAGACCCCTTACCGCCCGAAATGCTGGCGCAACTCAAACACGCGCAGAAAATAATCGCCTGGGCGACGGAAACGCAGGAGGAGACTGACGCGAACCGCGCGGCTGAAGCTGCTGAGAATGCGGCGGCGTCGCTGCCTGCTCAGGCAGAGTTGGCGGCAAATCCGCAAAGTCCGCCAGTGGTTGCGCAAACAGCGCACGCAGAGCAAGCAGAGCACGTCGAGCAGCCTGCTGTACCTCATCAAACGGCAACTGAACAGAAGTCCGGGCAGGGCCGCGACAAGTAAGTTGCGCGATCGATTAACCGCGGTTTCAGCTACAGGCGTACCCAATGACATTGCCACGTCACAAGTTGCTGCTGTGTAATTGCAATAAAACCATGCCGCTCGACGCCAAGGCAGTGGGCGCGGCGCTCGGTCTTGAAGCGGCGCCCGACATCAACAGCGAGTTGTGCCGGCGCCATGTCGCTGCGTTCGAAGCGGCGGCCAAAAGCGGCGACGATCTGCTCGTTGCCTGCACGCAGGAAGCGCCGTTATTCCGCGAACTGCATGAGGAGTTCAAAGCCGCGGGCGACCTGCGCTTCGTCAATATCCGCGAAACCGCCGGCTGGTCCGCGCAAGCGCCACAGGCGATGCCCAAAATCGCCGCATTGATTGCCGCGGCGCAACTGCCGGATCTGGAGCCGGTAGCGGTCGTTACCTACAAATCAGGCGGCGAGCTGTTGATTACCGGGCCGGGCGGCGCGGCGATTGCATGGGCTGAGCAGCTTGCCGACCAATTCGGTGTGCATGTGCTGATTACCGACAGCACTGCTTGCGAATTGCCGGCGGAGCGCCGCTATGCAGTGTCCAGCGGCAAGCCGCAATCGTTGAGCGGTTATCTGGGCGCGTTCGAAGCCGCCTGGGAACAGGTGAATCCGATCGATCTCGATACCTGCACGCGCTGCAATGCCTGCATCACGGCCTGTCCTGAGCACGCGATTGATTACAGCTACCAGGTCGATCTCGATAAATGCAAGGCCCACCGGTCGTGCGTCAAGGCTTGCGGCGAGGTGCGCGCAATCGATTTTGAGCGCGGCGAGGCGCTCCGCAATGAACGTTATGACCTGGTGCTGGATCTCGGTGCGACGCCGCTGTTCAGAATGCATCAGCCGCCGCAGGGTTATTTTGCACCCGGCCGCGACCCGCTGGCGCAGGCCGAGGCCGCGCGCATGCTGACGCAGATGACGGGTGAATTCGAAAAACCGAAGTATTTTGCCTACCGGGAAAAAATCTGCGCCCACAGCCGCGCAGAAATTACCGGTTGCAACAAGTGCATTGATATTTGTTCGACGGCCGCAATCAGCGCCGATGGCGAGCACGTCAAGGTCGAGCCACATTTGTGCATGGGCTGCGGTGCTTGCGCCAGCGTTTGCCCTTCGGGCGCCATGAGTTATGCCTATCCGCGGGTGGCCGATGCGGGATTGCGCGTCAGGAAGCTGCTTTCGACCTTCCATCAGGCCGGCGGCAAAGACGCGTCTTTGTTGTTGCATAACGCGAGCAACGGCCGCGAGCTGCTGGCAAAGCTGGGGCGGCGCGGCCGCGGGCTGCCGGCAAACGTTATTCCGCATGAAGTTTTTCATATTGCTTCGCTGGGCATCGATAGCATGCTCGGCGCAATCGCCTACGGCGCTGCGGGCGTTGCGGTTGTCAGTGCTGGTGGCGAGGCGCCGGAGTATCTGGACTCGTTGAGGCGCCAGATGGGTTACGCCCAGGAGATTTTGACTGCGCTCGGTTATGGCAAGGGCCATTTACAATTGATCGAAGCGCCGGACCTTGCTGCGCTCGAAGCGGCGGTTTGGGCTGCGCGTCCCGTACGTAAGGCGCCGGCCGTGGCGACGTTCAACTGGTCAAACGAAAAGCGCACGACGCTTAATTTCGCCCTCGCGCATTTGCTCAAGCATGCGCCGCAGCCGCAGGATGAGATCGCGCTGGCGGCGGGGGCGCCGTACGGCAAGGTCGAGGTCAACAAGCAGACCTGTACGCTATGCATGTCCTGTGTCGGCGCCTGCCCCGAGGGCGCGTTGCTCGACTCTCAGGAGCGACCGCAGCTCAGATTTATTGAATCCAATTGCGTGCAATGCGGCTTGTGCGAAAAAACCTGCCCGGAGAACGCGATCAGCCTCACGCCGCGCCTGTTGCTGAACAAACAGGCCCAGTCGCAAGTCGTGCTGCATGAAGCGGAAATATTCGCCTGCATCAAATGCGGCAAGCCGTTTGCGACCAAACAGATGATCGACAACATGCTGGGAAAGCTGACCGCGCATTCGATGTTTGCCGAGGCGGGCGCGCTTGAGCGCCTGAAAATGTGTTCCGACTGCAGAGTCGTTGACCTGATGCGGAATGCCAGCCACGGGTCGATATTGGACCATTGATGACAATTGATGCGCCGCACAATGAAATACCCGGGAGCGAACAATTGTCGCCGGAAGACGGCGCAAGGGCTGACGTTTACGCTTTACTCGGCAATTTGTTTTATCAACCGCCTTCAAAAGAGTTGTTGCAGGCTATTGCAGCCAATGAAACGCTGTGCAATGATGTATCAGATTCAGATTTTTGCAGGGCATGGCGCGCGTTGCAGCATGCTGCGGTTAGTACCGATGTTGCAGCAGTCAAGGACGAGTACGACGCTGCATTTATCGGCACCGGGCGCCAGGCGGTTATGTTGTATGGCTCGTTTTACCTGACAGGATTTCTGCACGAAAAGCCGCTCGCGCAATTGCGCGAAGAACTCACACAGATGGGTCTGGCGCGAAGCGGCAGCAGTCATGAAACGGAGGATCATATTTCTGCTTTGTGCGATGTGATGCGCTTGTTGATTCACGGCGATCATGACACGCCGCCTGCTGCGCTTGCCGCGCAGCGCGATTTCTTTCTGCGCCACATCAATAGCTGGCAGACGCAACTCTGCGATGCCGTCGACGGCGCCAGCCAAACCGGTTTTTACAAACGCGTTGCTCAATTCGCGCGCGCGTTTTTCGCCATTGAGTATGAATCTTTCGAAATTGCCTAGATCGAGGAGCGCCCGAATATGACGACGAAACTGCTTTCCCGTCGCAGAAAATTTCTTGCCACCCTAGGCGTCGGCGGTGCAGCGGCGGCAGCGGTTGTGCTCAAGCAGGCCGGCGGGAACGCCGAACCGGCAGCGGTTAGCGCCGGCGCGACGCAGGGCAAGGGTTATCAACTCACTGAGCATGTACGCAACTATTACCGTACCGCCAAAATTTAAGCAGGAGCCGCCGCCATGTCACTGACCCGAAAAACAGGAAGCGCAGGCGCAAACAGCAGCCGTTTGAGCCGCAACGTCTCGGCCCATCTGGGACGCACCATCGACCGGCGCACTTTCCTTAAGCGCTCCGGGCTCGGTGTCGGCGCCGGCGCTGCGGTGAGCCAGTTGCCGTTCTCGATGATAGGCAAAGCACGCGCCGCCGATGCAAAAGGCGACGGCAAGACCGAAACCAAACGCACCGTATGCACACACTGCTCGGTTGGCTGCGCGATCGACGCGGTGGTAAAAAACGGCGTCTGGATCCGCCAGGAACCGGTATTCGATTCGCCGATTAATCTCGGTGCGCACTGCGCCAAGGGCGCGGCGATCCGCGAACACGGCCATGGCGAACACCGTCTCAAATATCCGATGAAGCTGGTCGGCGGCAAATGGCAGAAGATCAGCTGGGACGAAGCATTGAAGGAAGTCAGCGAAAAAATGCTGGCAATCAAGAAGGCAAACGGCCCTGATTCGACATTCTGGATCGGATCGAGCAAACACAACAACGAGCAGGCTTTCCTGTTTCGCAAGTTCGTGTCGTTTTTCGGCACCAACAACATGGATCATCAGGCGCGTATCTGCCACTCGACGACAGTGGCCGGGGTGGCGAACACCTGGGGCTATGGTGCGATGACCAACTCCTACAACGACGAGCAGAACTCGAAGTGCATATTGTTTTTCGGCAGCAACGCTGCAGAAGCGCATCCTGTGTCAATGCTGCATACGCTGCATGCCAAGGAAAAAGGCGCCAAAGTCATTTGCGTCGACCCGCGTTTCACCCGTACCGCGGCGAAGGCGGACAAGTACTACCGCATTCGTTCCGGCACCGACGTAGCATTCCTGATGGGCATGCTGCATCACATTTTCAAAAACGGCTGGGAAGACAAGGATTACATCAAGGCCCGTGTTTATGGCATGGACAAGATCAGGGATGAGGCCGCGAAATGGACGCCGGAGAAGGTCGAAGAAGTTACCGGCATGAAGGAAGCTGAAGTCCGCGATGTTGCCGAGACGATGGCGAAGAACCGTCCCAGCACGATCGTGTGGGCGATGGGGCAGACACAACATACGAACGGTAATGCTGTCGTGCGCGCCAGCTGTATCCTTCAACTCGCGCTTGGTAATGTCGGCGTGGCGGGTGGTGGCACCAATATTTACCGCGGCCACGATAACGTGCAAGGCGCAACCGACGTCGGCCCGAATCCCGATTCGCTGCCCGGTTATTACGGCATTGCGGCCGGCTCGTGGAAACACTGGTGCGCAGTGTGGGGCGTCGACTACGAATGGGTGAAGAGTCAATTCGCATCGCAGGCGATGATGGAAAAACCAGGCCTTGCCGTTTCGCGCTGGATTGACGCAGTGCTCGAAAAAAATGAGCTCATCGATCAGGATTCGAATCTGCGCGCGGTGGTGTTCTGGGGGCATGCGCCGAACAGCCAGACCCGCGGCAAAGAGATGGTCGAAGCGATGAAGAAACTTGAACTGCTGGTGGTCGTCGACCCTTATCCATCCGCAACCGCAGCACTGGCGGCATCAGTACGGCAGGACGGTGTTTACCTGTTGCCGGCGGCGACGCAGCTGGAATGTACAGGCTCGGTGACCGCGTCCAATCGTTCCATCCAATGGCGCGAAAAAGTGATCGAACCGATGTTTGAGTCGCGCACCGATCATATGATCATGTATCAGCTCGCCGAAAAATTTGGTTTCGCCAAAGAGTTTGTCGCCAAGATCAAGCTGGTCAAAGGCAAGGGTGGCATGGACGAACCGGACATCGAGGATACGTTGCGCGAAATCAACCGCGGCGCCTGGACTATCGGTTACACCGGTCAGTCGCCGGAGCGGCTGCAGGCGCATATGCGCAACATGCACGTGTTCGATGTGAAAACCTTGCGGGCGAAAGGCGGCAAGGACGCCAAAACCGGTTATGTGCTCGACGGCGATTATTTCGGGCTGCCGTGGCCGTGTTACGGCACGGCGGAAATCAAGCACCCGGGTTCGCCGAATCTATATGACACGACGCGGCATGTGATGGACGGCGGCGGCAACTTCCGCGCCAATTTCGGCGTCGAGAAGGATGGCGTCAACCTGCTGGCGGAAGACGGTTCGCATTCTGTCGGCGCCGATCTGACCACCGGCTATCCGGAATTTGATCACGTGCTGGTGAAAAAACTAGGCTGGTGGGATGAGTTGACCGACGCCGAGAAAAAAGCCGCGGAAGGCAAGAACTGGAAAACCGATCTGTCGGGCGGCATTCAACGAGTGGTGATGAAACACGGCTGCCATCCTTTCGGCAACGCCAAGGCGCGCGCCGTGGTGTGGAACTTTCCGGATGCGGTGCCGTTGCACCGTGAACCGCTGTTCAGTCCGCGCCCGGATCTGATCGACAAGTACCCGACGCACGATGACCAGAAGAGCCGCTGGCGCGTGCCGGTCCTGTTCAAGACGGTGCAGCAGGCCAATAAAAACGCGGTCAAGCAGTATCCGCTGATCATGACCAGCGGTCGTCTGGTCGAATATGAAGGCGGTGGCGACGAGACGCGTTCCAACCCATGGCTTGCCGAACTGCAGCAGGAAATGTTTGCGGAAATTAATCCGAAAGACGCCAACGACCGCGGTTTGCGGAACGACCAGTACATATGGGTTGAAACGCCGACCAAGGCGCGTCTCAAGGTTAAAACGCAGATTACCGAACGCGTGGCGCCGGGAACCGTGTTTCTGCCGTTCCATTTTGCCGGCTGGTTCGAAGGCCGCGATCTGCTCGACAAGTACCCCGAAGGTTCAGCTCCCATAGTGCGCGGCGAATCGGTCAATACTGCGACCACGTATGGTTACGACATCGTCACCATGATGCAGGAAAACAAAACCACGCTGTGCCAGATCAGCAACGCGGCATAAACATAACGAGAGCCGAGGAGTCGTCATGGCAAGAATGAAATTTCTGTTGGATGCCGAACGTTGCATCGAGTGCAATGGCTGCGTAACCGCATGCAAAAGCGAGCATGAAATTCCGTGGGGAGTGAACCGTCGCCGCGTCGTCACGCTGAACGACGGCGTGCCGGGCGAGAAATCGATTTCGGTCGCCTGCATGCATTGTTCGGATGCGCCTTGCGTGGCGGTATGCCCGGTTGACTGCATCTATACAACGACCGAAGGCGTGGTGCTGCACGACAAGGATATGTGCATAGGCTGCGGCTATTGTTCCTATGCCTGCCCGTTCGGCGCGCCACAATTTCCGCAGCAGGGTTTGTTCGGCGTGCGCGGCAAGATGGATAAATGCACTTTTTGTGCCGGCGGTCCCGAGGTCGACAATTCGGAAGAGGAATACAAGAAATACGGTCGCAATCGTCTGGCCGAAGGCAAACTGCCGGCGTGCGCCGAAATGTGCTCGACCAAGGCTTTGCTCGGTGGCGACGGCGATGTGATTTCTGATGTATTTCGCAACCGCGCGCTTGCCCGCGGCAAAGGTTCGGAGGTGCTGGGTTGGGCCACGGCCTACGGCAAACCCGATGCCAAGCCCGAGGGCGCTGACGGCAAAGCGGCAGCAAAAGCCGGGAGTAAATCATGATGATGCGCAGATTGTTCGCGGTTGGCGCGCTGGCTTTGTTGATGGCCGGTTGCAGCGACAAGCCCCTAGTCTATAAACAGGGGCAGTACCAAGGCAAGTTCGACGCCAAACCATGGGACAACGACCAGTTCAAAGCCAGCAAGGTCGAATGGGAAAAAGCCATCAGGGCACGCAACCAGGGGCAGGACGAGCAATCGCGTGCGGTAGCGAGTGCCAAATAAGAGGGCCATCATGATCAAAACATTCGTCTGTGCGCGGGTGTGGCTGTTATTCACGCTGATCTGCGGCCTGGTGGTTGCGCCTGCCAGCGCATGGAGCGCCGACAGCAGCGCGCAGGAACAGGCGCAGCGCCAGAATACGCAGCCCGGTAACAACGCGCCTGTTTGGCGCGAAGTGCGCAAAGGCGAAAATCCCTATCAGACCACGCAGGTGCGCGGTGTAGAAACCAATATCCTGATGCAGTCTGCGGGCGAAACATGGCGGCGGCTTCGTAACGGGCCGCTGACGTTGTATGGTGGATTGCTGTTAATTGCGATACCGCTGCTGATTTATGGTTTCTTCAGGTGGAAGGGGCCATTACGATTGCACGGCAAACCCAGCGGCAGATTGATCGAGCGTTTCAGTGATTGGGAACGACTGGTGCATTGGAGCACCGCAATCAGTTTTTTGATCCTTGCCGTCAGCGGCGTGATCATGTTGTTTGGTAAATACGTGTTGTTGCCGCTGCTGGGGCATGATTTTTTTTCCTGGCTGGCTTTCTTCGGGAAAAATCTTCATAACTTCGTCGGCCCGCTGTTTGTGTTTTGCACGATCGTGATGTTTGTAACCTTCGTCAGGGACAACCTGTGGCGCATGATTGACTTCCAATGGCTGACCAAGGCCGGCGGTCTCTTGAGCGGCGAACATGTGCCGTCCGGACGCTTTAATGCCGGCGAAAAAGCCTGGTTCTGGTTTGGCGTGATTCTGCTCGGATTGATCAGCGGCGCATCAGGGCTGGTGATGGACTTCGCGAATTTCGAGCAGACGCGGTTTGTCATGCAGTCTGCCAATGTGGTGCATGTGATCAGCGCCGTGCTGTTTATCGCAATGTCTTTAGGCCATATCTACATAGGCACGGTAGGTGCTGACGGTGCCTATGAAGCGATGCGCCTTGGCGTGGTAGACGAGATGTGGGCAAAAGAACACCACGAGTTATGGTGCGAAGAGGTCAAGGCCGGTACGGCGAAACAGCATTTCACCGATGCTGTTCCTGCCGAGGTCAAAACGCAGGTTGCCGGAGCCTTCAAGGCTTAGATCAGATAAGGACGGGGGAAGTCGATGAATTCGAAACGCGGACTTGCAGTTGCAACGCTTTGCCTGATGGTTGCCGGGGCGGTATACGCAAAACTGCCGGCGCCGACGCTCACCGACGAGCAGAAAATTGCCGCGGAAGCGGCAAAAACCAAGGCTGCGGATGCCACCAAAAAAGATGGCGAATTACTGTCCAAATCACAGGATCGCGTCGCCACCCGTTACATCGCCGCGCAGCGCGCCAAGGGCGTCACTGTCAAACCGACGCCGATTGCGGCGGCGCCTGTACCGGCGGCTCCTGCCAAGAAGTAGCCGGTCAGCCCGTTTCATCCAAATGGCGCACAACAGTGCGCCATTTTTTTGCGCTTTGGTTGCCGCTGTTGTCGGTAATTGTCGCGATTCCGGTAAAATGCGCTGCTGATTCGCGACGACGGCCGGGAGGGTAATTTTCCGCTTGGGGTTCCTCCGGAAACCGCGCTGCTGTGTTATTTGAATACATTGCAAACGATGAAACCCCGACATAAACGCATTACCCTTATTGCGCTTGGCATGCTGCTGCTGGGCGCGGCGGCCGCGCTCGTTCTGAATGCATTTCAGAGCAATCTTGTCTTCTTTTTCAGTCCCAGCCAGATTGCCGCTAACGAAGCGCCGCGCGGCAAGGCCTTCCGCATCGGCGGCATGGTTGAAGCCGGCAGCCTGGTGCGCGGCAATGACGGTTTGACGGTGAACTTCCGGGTCACTGATACCGCGAAGACGGTTCCCGTGATCTACACCGGCATACTTCCCGATTTGTTCAAAGAGGGTAAGGGCGTCGTGGCGCAAGGGCGTCTGGGCGACGACGGCACCTTTGTCGCCACCGAGGTATTGGCCAAACACGATGAAAACTACATGCCGCCGGATGCGGCGCATGCCATCGAACAGGCGCAGAAAGCGCAGAAAAGCGTGGTCGCCAAATGATTCCGGAAATCGGTAACTTTGCACTGGTGCTCGCGCTGCTGCTGGCGACGGTGCAGGGCGTTTTACCCATCATAGGTGCGGCGCGCAATAACACTGTGTGGATGGCGCTTGCGCGGCCGGCGGCACAGGGGCAGTTTATCTTCGTCGCGATTGCGTTCGGCTGCCTGGCCTGGTCGTTCATCAATAACGACTTTTCGGTGCTTAACGTCGCGACCAATTCGAATTCGCAACTGCCGGTGCAATACCGCGTTGCTGCCACCTGGGGTTCGCATGAGGGTTCGCTGCTGTTGTGGGTTCTCATGCTCAATGTCTGGACTGCGGCGGTGACAGTATTCAGCCGCCATCTGCCCGAACAGATGACGGCGCGCGTGATTGGCGTGCTGGGGCTGGTCAGCGTCGGTTTTTTACTGTTTATGCTGCTGACGTCGAATCCCTTCGAGCGTCTGTTACCGGCAGCGGCCGACGGGCGCGATCTCAATCCGCTGCTGCAGGATCCGGGCATGGTGATCCATCCGCCGATGCTCTATATGGGTTATGTCGGTTTCTCGGTCGCTTTCGCCTTTGCGATTGCGGCCTTGCTCGGCGGCAAACTCGACGCAACCTGGGCACGCTGGTCGCGGCCGTGGACCACGCTGGCGTGGTGCTTTCTGACCATCGGCATCATGCTCGGCAGCTGGTGGGCCTATTACGAACTGGGTTGGGGCGGCTGGTGGTTCTGGGATCCCGTAGAAAACGCCTCGTTCATGCCCTGGCTCGTTGGCACCGCGCTGATACATTCGCTGGCGGTGACCGAAAAGCGAGGCGGCTTCAAGAGCTGGACCGTGCTGCTCGCCATCAGTGCATTCAGCCTGAGCCTGCTGGGTACATTCCTGGTGCGCTCCGGCGTACTGACCTCCGTGCACGCGTTTGCGACCGATCCGAAGCGCGGCATTTTCATTCTGACCTTTCTTGCGATCGTCATCGGCGGTTCGCTTGCGCTGTTCGCATGGCGCGCGCCCAAAGTGGGGTTGGGCGGCAGTTTTAACGTGGTATCACGCGAATCGATGCTGCTGACGAATAATGTGTTGTTACTGGTGGCTGCCGCATCGGTGCTGCTGGGCACGCTGTATCCACTGTTTCTCGATGCTCTGGGTCTCGGTAAGATTTCAGTCGGCCCGCCGTATTTCGACAGCGTGTTTGTGCCGCTGATGACACCGGCGATATTCATGATGGGCATAGGTCCGATCGCGCGCTGGAAAGAGGCAAGTCTGCCGGACCTCGCGAACCGCCTGAAATGGGCTTTCGCTGTCAGCATCATCACGGCCTTGCTGTTGCCGCTGGTGATCGGCAAATGGACGCCGCTGGTCAGCTTCGGTCTCGCGCTGGCGCTGTGGATACTCACCACGGCCGGCGTCAATCTGCGTTTGCGGCTGGGCGCGTTGAGCGGCAGCCTGCGCTCGCGTCTGGCCAGTCAACCGCGCGGCTATTACGGCATGCTAATTGCGCATTGCGGTGTCGCGGTTTTTATTATCGGCGTCACGCTGGTCAAAGGTTATGAAACTGAACGCGACGTGCGCATGGCGGTGGGCGACACCGTAGCAGTCGGCGGCTATACCTTTCGCTTCGACGGCGTCGAGAACGCAACGGGGCCGAATTATCGCGCGGCGCGCGGCAATGTCACGGTGCTGCGTGACGGGCAGACCGTTCGCGTCATGCATCCGGAAAAACGCATCTACAACGCACAGAATATGCCGATGACGGAAGCAGCGATTTCAACGGGACTGTTCGGCGATCTTTACGTCTCGCTTGGCGAGCCGGTCAGTGACGGCGCATGGAGTGTGCGCGTTTATCGCAAACCTTTTGTCACCTGGATCTGGGGCGGTTGCATCATCATGGCGCTGGGCGGTTTTGTTGCGCTCAGCGACCGGCGCTACCGCCGTCTGGCGCGGTGTCAGGCGGAGACCGAAGCGATAACGGTTGCCGGCCAACCGGTCGCAGGCTGAGCGGCGGCGCTACATGAATCGTTTTCTGTTGCCGTTGGGTGTTTTTATTGTTCTGGTCGGTTTTCTCGCTGTCGGCTTGCGTCTTAATCCGCGCGAAATTCCGTCGCCGTTGATCGACAAACGCGCGCCACAATTCCAGTTGACGCAATTGCACGAATCTGCGAAATCACTCGCGACGCAGGATATGCAGGGCAAGGTCTGGTTGCTCAATGTGTGGGCTTCGTGGTGCGTCTCCTGCCGCGAGGAACATCCGGTGCTGCTCAATCTGGCAAAAAGCAATATCGTACCCATCATCGGCCTGAATTACAAAGACCAGCGTAGCGACGCACTCGACTGGCTCAAACAATTCGGCGATCCTTATACGTTGAGCATCAGCGACAGCGACGGGCGTGTCGGCATCGATTATGGTGTTTACGGCGTACCCGAGACTTTTGTGATCGATAAGGCCGGCGTTATCCGCTACAAGCAGATCGGTCCGGTCACGCCGGAAGCGCTGAAAAATAAAATATTGCCACTGGTGGCAAAGCTGCAGCAATGAACAAATTATTGATGGTTTTGTTTTGCCTGCTGTCGTCCGCCGTGCTTGCGCAAACCGCGCAGCCGACCATTGCCGATCCCGTCGCTAACAAGCGCGCCGTCGCCTTGTCGGAGGAATTGCGCTGTCTGGTTTGTCAGAACCAGTCGATCGCCGAATCGAACGCCGATCTGGCGGTGGATTTGCGGCGGCAGATCCGCGAACAGATAGCACAGGGCCGCAGTGATACACAGATTATCGATTTTATGGTCGAGCGTTACGGCGACTTCGTGCTCTACCGGCCGCCGCTGAAGGCGACGACAGTTGTTTTATGGTTGGGTCCGCCGCTGCTATTTCTGCTCGGACTCGCCTTGCTGCTGCGTTATCTGCGCGAGCGCCGCCGGCAGTTGGTCGAGCGACCGCTATCGGACGACGACCGGCGCCGCGCCGCCGCATTGCTGGCTGACGGCAAAGGGCAGGGCAAATGAGCATTTTTCCGCTGGTTGCTGCAGCGATGACGGTGATTGCTCTGGCCTGGCTGCTACCAACCTTGTTGCGCCGGCGCGATGGCGGCGCGCATTCGACGCAGGCAGCTTCCAATCTTTCCATTCTGCGCGATCAACTGGCCGAGCTTGAGCGCGATGTCGCGCGCGGCACTTTATCGTCAGCGCACTATCAGCAGGCGCGCGACGATCTCGACCGCCGCGTGCTGGAGGAATCTGCTGAAGCGAAGCCGGTCGTATCGACTGCAATAAGCGCGCGTGGAACGGCTCTTGTGCTGTGCCTGCTTTTACCTCTGTGCGCGGCAGGACTCTACTGGCAGTTCGGTGCGCCGTCAGCAATCGATGCTGCGTCCAGGCGCGCAGAAAAATTGTCGCCGCAACAAATTGAAGAGGTGGTGGCAAAACTTGCCGCACGCATGGCCGAGTTTCCAGATGATGGCGAGGGCTGGGCGCTGCTAGCGCGTGCCTATACGACAATGCAACGTTACGGCGAGGCGGTGAAAGCATTCGAACGCGCGACGTCATTGTTGCAAAACAACGCCGATCTTCTTGCCGATTACGCCGATGCGCTGGCGGTGACGCAGGGCCGACGCATCGCAGGCGAACCGCTCAAACTGGTCGAGAAGGCCTTGCGTATCGATCCGGGGCAATGGAAGGCGCTGGCGATGGCGGGGGCGGCCGCATTCGAGCGCAAAGAATACAAGACGGCCATCAAGCACTGGGAGACGCTGCTTGCCCGCATAGGTGCAGAATCGGAATTTTCACGCACCGTGACGGAAAATATTGCAGAGGCGCGCGAGCTGGGTGGCATCAAGGCGGCGCCGGCGAAAAAAACCGCACAGAGCTCCACCGCAGCAGTCGGCACGGTAAGCGGCACGGTCAGCCTCAGCCCGGCACTGGCAGCGAAAGCGAATCCGACCGATACCGTGTTTATTTTTGCGCGCGCCGCGCAGGGGCCGCGCATGCCGCTGGCGATTTTGCGCCGTCAGGTCAAGGATCTGCCGCTTGTATTCAATCTCGATGATAGTCAGGCGATGTCGCAGGAAATGAAGCTGTCGAAATTCACCGAAATCGTCATCGGCGCACGCATTTCGAAATCGGCTAATGCAATGCCGCAAAGCGGCGATTTGCAGGGGGCAAGCAAAACCGTCAAGGTCGGGGCGAAAGACGTCGCCGTCGTGATCGATTCGACGTTGCCGTAGTTTTAGCGACTATTCGCGGAATTCGCGCAATATTCTGCGGCGACGCATCGCCAGTGCGGCGAGTTCGATGACGATGCATAGCGCAGTGACGCCGAATGAACCCCAGACATAGCCGCCGTAGCCGCCCATGTCTATAAACGCCGACAGGCTCTCCCAGCTCATGTTCTGGCTCCTAATTGCTTGACCCAGTCGGCATTACGTTCGCGCTCGAGAATGACGCAGCGCACGCGCACCAGTACCACTGCAATGCTGTACAACCAGAATGCAATCGACATGATCAGCATACCCCACAGCATGGTGGAGGCCATGGTCGAGCTGCGCGTCAGGTTGACCGATGCGCCCTGATGCAGAGTGTTCCACCATTTGACCGAAAAATAGATAATCGGCACATTGATTGCGCCGACAATCGCAATGACGGCGGCAGCGCGATCAGCGCGCCGCGGGTCTTCAATCGCCGCATGCAGAAACATGAAACCAAGATAGAGAAACAACAGGATCAGCTCCGAAGTCAGCCGCGCGTCCCACACCCACCAGGCACCCCACATCGGTTTGCCCCATAACGCACCGGTCCACAGCGCGATGAACGTCATCATGGCGCCGGTCGGCGCAATGGCGATTGCCATCATCGAAGATAAACGCGTATTCCAGGCTAGCCCGACGGCCGCCCAGCCTGCCATGACGAGATAGAGAAACATCGACATCCACGCTGCCGGCACGTGGATAAAAATAATCCGATAGGCTTCGCCCTGCTGAAAATCAGTCGGGGCGAGAAAGAAACCGATGTAGAGGCCATAGACTGCGAACACCGCAGCAGCAATGGCAAACCATGGTGCCAGCGTGCCAGCCAGCGGGTAGAAGGTCTGCGGCGATGAGAATTTATACCAGCGGATATCAGGCATCGTCATTCAATCGCAATACGCAAAGCAAGTGCGGTTGCCCATGGCGCAAATACCAGTGTTCCCAGCAATAACGCGCCCAGTATCGACAGGTGCGCACCCGCACCCAATGCAGCGGCAGTCGCTTCAACTGCGCCGGCGCCGAAAATCAGCACCGGTATATACAGTGGCAGCACCAGCAGAGCCAGTAACGCGCCGCCGCCGCGCAAGCCCAGCGTCAATGCTGCGCCGATGCCGCCGATCAAACTGAGCGTCGGAGTGCCAAGCAATAGCGATGCTAGCAGAATGAGCAGTGCTTCGGCATCGAGGTTGAACTGCAGCCCGAGCAGCGGTGCGATGATGACCAGCGGTAATCCGGTGGTCAGCCAGTGCGCTGCTGTTTTTGCCAGCACCAGCATGCTCAAGGGTTGCGGCGCCAGCACCATTTGTTCAAGCGTGCCGTCAGCGTGATCGTTGGCAAACAGGCGCGCCAGCGCCAGCATGCAGGCGAGCAGCGCGGCGACCCAGACCACGCCGGGCCCCAGCGTGCGCAGCAACACCGGATCGGCGCCGATGCCGAGCGGGAAGAGGCTGACAACAATGACGAAAAAAATCAAACTGGTCATGACGTCAGCGCGGCGGCGCATCGCGATGCGCAGGTCGCGTGCGATTACGCTTGCCATGGCATCAAGCACGCCGCTCATGCGCCGAGCTCGATCAGCAATGTCATCGGCGCAGCAATCGGCACGTCCTGATGCGTTGTCAGCGCGACCATGCCTCCACCGGCGAGGTGCGTCACGATCAAATCGCGGGTGCGCTCTACCGCAGCGGTATCCAGCGCGATAAACGGTTCATCCAGTATCCACAACGACCGCGATTGCGACAGTTTCAACCGCGCCAGCGCAACACGGCGGCGTTGGCCCTGCGACAGCGTGGCGCAGGGCTGATGCCGGCGCTCACGCAAGCCTGACCACTCGAGTGCGGCCAGAGCCTCTGCCTCATTCACGGCAATGCCGGCGAGTCGCAGCGACAGCTGGAGATTCTCCGCCGCATTCAATTCGTCCTTTAAACCGTTCAGATGGCCCAGGTAGGCGAGACTGGCGCGGTATTCTTCGCTGACTTCACTGATTGCGGCATTGTTCCAGGTCAGCGTGCCTGCCGCCGGCGCCAGCAGGCCGCACAGGATGCGCAGCAGGCTGGTTTTGCCGCTGCCGTTGGCGCCGCGCACGGCAAGCAGAGTGCCCGGTCGCATGGCAAAGCCGAGGCCCGCAAACAGCCGGCGTTCGCCGCGCACGCATTCGAGTCCGATGGCCGAAAGCACTCAGTATCCGGTAAGGTAAATAGCAGCGTGCGTTACATCATCACGCGGCCGCCGTTGACGTCCTGCACGGTGCCGTTGAGATAGGCGGCGCCGTCGGAAGCGAGAAACAGCATGACCTGCGCGTGATCGGCCGGTGTCGCCAGGCGGCGCAGCGGCACTTGTGAGGCGATGCGCGCAACATCCGCCTCGGTACGCAAGGCCGCTACGCGCGGCGTCAACGTGGTGATCGGCGCCACCGCGTTGGCGGTGATATTGCTCGGGCCCAATTCCCAGGCGAGGAAACGCGTCAACTGGATGACGGCAGCTTTGGCGGCGCCGTAAGCAGGGGATGACGAGGCGTGCACGGTACGGCCGGAGATTGAAGCGACGTGGATGATGCGGCCGGCTTTGGATTTTTTCAGATGCGGTATCACTGCCTTGCTGCACAAAAACGCGCTGCGCAGGTTGAGCGCAATCGTGCGATCCCATTCGTCGAGTGGCATGTCCTCGACCTGCGCCAACCGCGTGTAGCCGCCTGCGCAGGTGATCAGGATGTCGATGCCGCCATAGGCTTCGACCGTTGCCGCAACGGCGGCAGCGACGGATTTTTCGTCGGTGACGTCAACTGTGATCGGTTTGGCGCGCCCGCCGGTAGCGGCGATCGCATCGGCGACAACTTTTGCATTTTTGCTGTCAATATCGAACAACGCAATCGCTGCACCTTGCGCTGCAAAGTGGCGCGCGGTTTCCGCGCCTATGCCCTGTGCCGCACCGGTGATGACGACGATGCGCGATGCGAGTTCGGGAAAACTGGCCATATGAACAATCTGAATAGTCTGAGAAGAAACTGCCGGAATGCGCTGTTAAACGATGCCGTCCATCAATTGCACTTCAACCAGCGAGCCGCCGGCGACATTGCCCTGATCAGTCGGCAGGATGATGAAGCAGTTGGCTTCGCACATCGAACGCAATATGCCAGAGCCCTGTTCGCCGGTGACCGCCACGCTCCAGTTGCCGACTGCGTCCTGCGTCAAAACGCCGCGCTGAAATTCAGTGCGGCCCGGCGCTTTTTTCAACGGTGTCGTGCACGGCACGCGGAAACTCGGCGGCGGCGGCAACGGATCGCGGCCCGACAGCTTGAGCAATGCGTCGCGCACGAATTGATAGAAGGTCACCATTACAGAAACCGGATTGCCGGGTAGACCGAAAAAATGTGCGTCGCCGATGCGACCGTAGGCAAGCGGCCGCCCCGGTTTCATGGCGATTTTCCAGAACACGACTTCACCAAGACGATCGAGCATGGCTTTGACGAAATCGGCTTCGCCGACCGACACGCCGCCGCTGGTGATGACGACATCGGCATTGGCTGCAGCGGTCTTGAACGCTGCCTCGATCAGTTGCGGATCGTCGCGCACTACGCCCATGTCGACGACTTCGCAACCCATGCGCACCAGCATGCCGTGGATCGTATAGCGATTGCTGTCGTAAATCTGGCCCTCGCCAAGCTGGCTGCCAATCGAGCGCAACTCATCGCCGGTGGAAAAGAACGCGACGCGCAGGCGGCGATAGACCGAGACTTCGCCGATGCCGAGCGAAGCGATGAGACCGATTTCAGACGGCCGCAGCGCAAGGCCGCGTTTCAACGCAACCTGGCCGGTCTTCAAATCCTCGCCGGCGAAGCGCAGATGCTGGCCGGACTTGTGTCCGCTACCGACCGTGACGTGGTCGCCGTCGGCCTTGGCGTGTTCCTGCATCACGATCGTATCCATGCCCTGCGGCATCACCGCGCCGGTCATGATGCGCACGCATTCGCCGCTCTTCGCCTTGCCCTGAAACGGCACGCCGGCAAACGCGGTGCCGGCGATTTTCAGCTTGGCATCGCCAGCAGCTTTGAGATCGGCAAAGCGCACGGCATAGCCATCCATTGCGGAATTGTCGTGCGATGGCACATCGAGCGGGGAGACGACGTCCTCGGCGAGCACGCGGCCGAGTGCTGAGCGTATATGCAGGTGCTCGATGGTCGACACCGGGCTCAGGAAGCGCGCGATGAATTCGCGTGCCTTCGCGACCGGCATGGAATTCGGATCGTAATCGTCGGCGCAACTGGCGGTGCGGATGGATTGTGCGGGGTCGCTCATGTTGTCACGATGGTTGCAAATCGAGCCGGAATTGTAGCGGAAATCGGCAGCGCAATGCGCCTGCTGGTTTGGTTTGATATGGATTAAACGCTATCATTCGATGCTGCGCGTTGGAGGCGCTTTGTTTTTCACGAAGGGGTAATAACCATGATCGGAGCATTGCGCTGGATTGCGGCAATTGGCGTACTCGTGATGGGCGGCGGTGCCGCCGCCGCGGACGCGCCGGACACACGCATGGCGACGACGACCAGCACCGAACAGTCGGGATTGCTCACGGTGATTCTGCCGCAGTTCGAGGCGCGCTACGGCGGCAAGGTCAGGGTGGTTGCGGTTGGCTCGGGCGCGGCAATGAAGATCGGCGAGAGCGGCGACGCCGACGTGCTGCTGGTGCATGCGCGCGCGCTCGAGGACAAATTCATGGCCGCCGGCCACGGCTCGCTGCGGCGCGACGTCATGTACAACGATTTCGTCATCGTCGGGCCGGCGCGCGATCCGGCGAGCCTGCGCGGTGGTAAGGATGTGATTGAGGCGTTCAAAAAAATCACCGCCGGCGGCAGCCGTTTCATTTCGCGCGGCGACGAGTCGGGTACGCATGAAATGGAGAAAAGCTACTGGAAAAGCGCCGCAATCGAGCCCAAGGGCGCATGGTATGTGTCGGCCGGACAGGGCATGGGCCCGGTGCTGACCATGGCCGGTGAGCTCGGCGCTTACGCGCTGACCGACCGCGCGACGTACGCTGCCTATCGCGACCGCACAGGCCTGCAGATCGTGGTTGAAGGGGACGCGCGCATGTTCAATCCCTACGGCGTGATTGTCGTCAATCCGCAGCGCTATCCGAAACTCAATACCGCCGGCGCCACCGCGTTCGCCGACTGGATCGCTTCACCCGCTGGGCAGGCTGCGATCGCGGCGTTCAAGATCAACGGCGTGCAGATGTTCTTCCCGAACGCCGCCAAGTAGCAACGTGGATCTGTTCGAACCGACACGGCAGGCATTCGCGCTGCTGGTCACGGGTGATGCCAAACTATGGGGCATCATCTGGGTCTCGCTGTGGGTGGCGGTACTCGCGATCGCGGTTACCGCACCGGTCGCTATTGCAGGCGGTTGGGCGCTGGCAAAACTGAAGTTTGCCGGCCGGCGCGCAATTGTCGTGCTGATGCAGGCGTTGCTGTCGTTCCCGACGGTGGTGATCGGGCTCGTCATCTACCTGCTGCTGTCGCGGCGCGGCCCGCTCGGCGTGTTCGAGCTGCTGTTCACGCCGTGGGCGATCATGCTCGGTTATATCGTGATCGCGTTGCCGATCCTGATCGTTTTCACGGTTTCAGCGGTGCAGGGCGCCGATCCGCGAATTTACGAAACAGCGCGCAGTCTCGGCGCGCGGCCATTGCGCGCCGCGTTGACGACGCTGTGGGAAGTGCGCTTCGCGGTAATGGCGGGCATCGTCAATGCGTTCGGCCGCGTTGTCTCCGAAGTCGGCTGCGCCTTGATGGTCGGCGGCAATATCGCCGGCCTGACGCGCAATATTCCGACCGCGATTGCGCTGGAGACGGCGAAGGGCGAATTCGCGCAAGGCATCGCATTGGGCATGGTGCTGGTGGTGCTGGCGATAGGCATCAACGTAATGCTCGCTTGGCTGCAGGGGCGCGGGGGGCTCGAATGAGAGCGCCGCTGCTACGGATGTCCGGATTGCACAAGCGCTTCGGCACGCGCGTGCTGTTCGACGGCGCCGAACTCGCGCTTGAAGCGGGGCACGGTTACGTGCTGAGCGGTGCCAATGGTTGCGGGAAAACCACCTTGTTGCGGATGATTGCGGGCCTGGAGGCTAGCCTGCATGGCACGCTCGAGTTTCGCGCGCAGCCGGCGACGACGGCTCGCTATCCCGAGGCATGGCGGCGCGAAATCGTCTACGTGCACCAACAACCCTATTTGTTTCACACGACGACCGAGAAGAACCTCGAATACGGCCTCGCGCGGCGCGGTGTGCCGCCCGTCGAACGGCAGGCACGCGTGCGCGAAGCGCTCGAATGGGCGGGGCTTGCAGATCGCAGCGATGTGCCGCCGCACAAGCTCTCCGGCGGTGAGGCGCAGCGCGCAGCGCTTGCCCGGGCGAAACTGCTCAATCCCGCGTTGCTGCTGCTTGACGAACCGACCGCCAATCTCGACGGCAATGCGCGCAAACAGGTGCTCGATCTGGTGACCGCGTTGTGCATTGATGATCACACTGTATTGATCGCGAGCCACGACCCGGAGATCATGCGGTTGGCGATTCTGGATCGCTTGACTCTGGCGGAGCGGCGGATCGTCGTCGAATGAAGGGTAGAATCGAGTTCATGAAAATATTCGGTATCGCCGGTTATTCAGGCTCCGGCAAGACGACACTGATCGAAAAGCTGATCCCGAAATTTACGGCGCGCGGCGTGCGAGTTTCGCTGATCAAGCATGCCCACCATACCTTCGACATCGATCAGGAAGGTAAGGATTCGTGGCGTCACCGCCACGCCGGCTGCCAGGAAGTGCTGGTAACTTCGTCGCGGCGCTGGGCGTTGATGCACGAATTGCGTGGTGCGCCGGAGCCGACACTGCCGGAGCTGGTCAAGCAGCTTTCCGCTTGCGATCTTCTTTTGATCGAAGGTTTCAAACGCGAGCCGATACCCAAGCTTGAGGTGCATCGCGCAGTGGTTGAAGAGCCGCTGCTGTTTCCGCATGACAGCCATATCGTCGCGGTGGCCAGCGACGCCCGCGTCGAGACCACGCTGCCGCAGTTTCTGCTTGACGACATTGACGCGATCGCCGCATTCATCGAGCAGCATGCGAGCTTGGCGTGACGGCAGGGCGGGCGGATAATTAGCCGGATTCAGCGGTAATCCGGATAATACGATGGTAAAAATTCTCTATTTCGCAGGACTGCGCGAGGCCACCGGTCAGGGGGCGGAGGAATTCGCGCTGCCCGATGACGTGCGTGACGTGGCAGCGCTGCGTGCGCTGCTGCGCAAACGCGGTGATGCCTGGGCAGAAGCGCTGGCGGAGTCGAAGCGGGTGCGCGCGGCGGTCAATCAGGATATGGCGGCGGGCGACACGCCCGTTACCGACGGCGACGAGGTTGCGTTTTTCCCGCCGGTCACCGGCGGCTAGACGGTACACGGGACCTGACCATGCCGGTACGCATCCAGAACGAAGACTTCGATATCGGGCGCGAAGTCGCTCAACTGCGGCGCGACAACCCGCAGGTCGGCGCGGTCGCCAGTTTCGTCGGCGTGGTGCGCGATCTCAACGACGGTAAAACCGTCGCCGAGATGACGCTCGAACATTATCCGGGCATGACCGAGAAGGCGATCGAAGAGATCATTGGGCAAGCGAAAGGGCGCTGGCAGGTCTACGACGCGCTGGTGGTGCACCGCATCGGCCGCCTGGCGCCGCTCGACCAGATCGTGCTGGTGGTGGTGACCAGTGCGCATCGCGGTGACGCTTTCGCTGCCTGCGAATTCATCATGGACTATCTGAAGACGCAGGCGCCGTTCTGGAAGAAAGAGAAAACCCCGGACGGTGCGCGCTGGGTCGAGGCACGGGCGAGCGACGATGCCGCCGCAGAACGCTGGCAAACGAAGGATTGAGTGATGGCAATCGCTAAAGCAAGACTGAGGTTGCGTGTGCAGTATGGTTCCGGATTTGCCATCGGCTCGGGCAAGGCCGACATCCTGCAGGCGGTGGCGGAAACCGGGTCGATATCGGCCGGTGCACGCAGTCTCACTATGTCGTACCGCCGCGCGTGGCTGTTGATCGACGCCATGAACCAGTGCTTTCGCGAACCGGTCGTCGATACTGCCACCGGCGGCAAGGGCGGTGGCGGTGCGCAGATTACGCCGTTCGGCAGACTGGTATTGAAAGGATTTCGCGTCATGGAGTCGCGCGCGCTGGCGTCGATCTCGAAAGAAATGCCGGCTTTTTCAAAGCTGCTGCGCACGACGCCGCCGGCCGGCAAGATTTATTGACGTCTCTATCCCGCCGGTTTCTCCGGCGGCATCGATTTCTGGCATTACCCGGGCAGTGATTGACTTTTGCGCAGCATTCGTTATATTCAGTAAAATATATCGATCGACGAAACAAAAGAGGCGGCCATCATGTCATTGCAATCCGGAGTCCGACTGTTTGCCGCCGCACTGCTGCTGGGGGTTCTGGTGCCGGCCGTTCAGGCACAGGCGCAGGATTTGACCGTATTTGCCGCCGCCAGCCTGAAGGAATCCCTTGATGCAGTGGCGGGCCAGTATTTGCGCACGAGCGGTTTTAGGGTGCAACCATCATATTTTGCAAGTTCGGCGCTGGCGAAGCAGATCGAAAACGGCGCGCCTGCCGACGTGTTCATTTCCGCCGATATCGAATGGATGGATTATCTCGACAAGCGCAGGCTGCTCAGGGCCGGGTCCCGGACCAACCTTCTGCACAACCGGCTGGCCCTGATTGTCCCTGCGGACAGCAAACTGCAGATCGATATCAAGCCGGGCATGCCGCTTTTAGATGCACTGCGGGACGGCAAACTGTCGATGGCGGACCCGGACAGCGTTCCCGCCGGTAAATACGGCAGGGTGGCGCTGGAAAAACTCGGCGTATGGAAGAGCGTCGAACGCAGCGTGGTGCGCGGCGACAACGTGCGCACGGCGCTTAATTTTGTCGCGCGCGGCGAGGCGCCCCTGGGCATCGTCTATCAGACCGACGCTTACGCGGAAAAGCGGGTCCGCATCGCCGGACTGTTTCCGTCGGACACACATCCCGCGATTATCTATCCGGTGGCGGTGGTCGCGGCGAGCAGGCACGCCGGCGCGCAATCGTTTGCGAACTATTTGAAATCGGCGGAGGCGCGTGCAATCTTTGAGAAATATGGATTCACTGTTGAACGGTAGATCGTGGCGTTGACTCCCGACGAGTGGGAGATCATCCGGCTCAGCCTCAAGGTCGCATTCTGGGGTGTGCTGTGCAGCATTCCGCTCGCCATTGCCGTAGCCTATCTGCTTGCGCGCCATGATTTTCCGGGCAGGAGTCTGTTCGATGCCTTCGTTCACCTGCCGCTGGTGCTGCCGCCGGTGGTCGTCGGCTATTTTCTGCTGCTGCTGCTCGGCCGCCGCGGACCGCTGGGGGCGATGCTGGATGAGTACTTCGGCATCGTTGTCGCCTTCCGCTGGACCGGCGCCGCGATTGCAGCAGGCATCATGGGTTTTCCACTGATGGTTCGCGCGATCCGCTTGTCGATCGAGTCGATAGACATTGGTCTGGAAGCGGCCGCGCGCACGCTGGGTGCCGGCCGTTGGCGTGTGTTTTTTACCGTCACGCTGCCATTGATGCTCCCCGGCCTTTTTACCGGCGTGCTGCTGTCGTTCGCGCGCAGTCTCGGCGAATTCGGCGCAACGATTACCTTCGTGTCGAACATTCCCGATGAGACGCGCACGCTGCCGCTGGCGATATTTGCCCAGACCCAGGTTCCAGGCGGCGATGCTGAGGCCCTACGGTTGAGCTTGCTTGCAGTGGTGCTATCGATGGCGGCACTGGTTTGCTCAGAATGGCTGGTGCGGCGTGCTCAGCGACATGCGCGGGGGCATGATGCTTGAAATCAGCGTCCAGAAGATGCTCTCCAATTTCGCGCTTGATGCGGCCTTCGCCAGCGACAGCGGCATCACTGCACTGTTCGGCCGCTCCGGTTCTGGCAAGACCACGCTGGTCAACGCCATTGCGGGTCTCGCGCGGCCGGACCAAGGCGCAATCACGGTCAATGGCGAGTGCCTGTTCGATGGCGCGCGCGGGATCGACCTGCCGGTCGAGCGCCGGCGTGTCGGTTATGTGTTTCAGGAAGGACGCTTGTTTCCGCATCTGACCGTGCGCGAAAACCTGCGCTACGGCTACGACCTCGCGCGGCCGCAAGACCGCTATGTCGAAATCGGCAAGGTCATCGAACTGCTAGGACTGGAAGCATTGCTCGGGCGCCGTCCGGGCAATCTGTCGGGCGGAGAGAAGCAGCGCGTAGCAATCGGGCGCGCATTGCTTTCGAGTCCGCGGCTGTTGTTGATGGATGAGCCGCTGGCGGCACTCGACCAATCGCGCAAGCGCGAAGTGCTGCGTTACATCGCGCGGCTGCACGAAGAAATCAGTGTACCAATCGTTTATGTTTCGCATGTGGTCGAGGAGGTTGTGCAGCTGGCCGAAACCGTCGTGCTGATGGCGGCCGGTCGCGTCGTTACCAGCGGTTCGGTCAGCGAAGTAATGGGGCGTGCGGATTTGCGCGCCCAAGGCATAGACTTCGAAGGTGGCACTGTGATCGACGCCAAGGTGGTCGCGCATGATCTCGAATATGACCTCGCGACACTCGAATTTTCCGGCGGGCGGTTGACGGTGCCGGGCATCGAAGCGCTGATCGGCGAAGCGGTGCGCGTGCGCATCCGCGCGCGCGACATTGCACTGGCGCTCACGCGACCGGCCGACATCAGCGTGCTGAATATATTGGCAGGGCAGGTGATCGACGTGAAGCCGGAGCAGGAGGCGCGGGCGGTAGTGCACGTGAAAGTCGGCGAAACAGTGCTGTCTTCGCGGATCACCCGTTTTTCAGCCGAGCGGCTCGCGCTGGCGCCGGGCTGCGAGGTCTACCTGCTGATCAAGGCGGTGTCGCTGAACTGACCGCCGGACGGACGTTCAATCGTAGGATGGATGGAGCGTAGCGATACCCATCGACATTTTTGCGATCAATGCCGATGGGTATCGGCCTTACGGGTTCCGCCCATTCTACGAAAATTACGGAATTTCGATATCCATCAGCGGCGCGTACTGCTGGCCGCCATGCCCGTCGGAATCGAGCAGGTCACCCTGAAAATGCGGACGCGGGATCGATGCCTTGATCGCGCAGGCCAGATCGCAATAAAAGAACTTCACCTTTTCGGCGGGCAGGCCGTAGCGTGATGCAATCGCTTCGCGGCTGACCATGCCGGAGCGTTTGACGCGCTCATAGGTCGCGCTGTCTTCGAACATGATGTCGAAGGTGAGTTCGAACGGTCCGGCGTTCTTGCTGCGGATCAGGCGCGCGAGTTCGGCGAGTTGAGTCATGCCGGCAACCTTTTCTGGCTGGCACCGTCGATGGCGAAATATTCAAGCGGAAACATCTCGTGCGGATCGTCGGGTTCAACAACGTGATTGACGTTGAAGCGGTAAACCGCGCCGCGGTCGAGATGAGCCGGGTTGTACGGGCAGGCGAGCGCGGTAATCAGGCCGCTCCATTCCGGAATCGGCAAGTGCAAACCCTGATGGCGCACGATGCCGGCAATCGAACTGGCAACTTCCTGACTCGGTGCGGTGACCTCGATCAACAGGCACAACTCGTGCGAGCGGATTTCCTTCACCGGCTCGAGCGGCCCCATGGTGCCGTTCTTGCCGTAGGTGCGAATGTTAATTACGTATTGATCGGGCGGCATGCGATCGCCGTAAACCTGTTTGACGCGCGCGTGTATGCGTTCGATCAGGCGCGTGGTCCAGTCGTCGATCTGGCGGATGATGAAGGGGTCGCGTACCGAGCCGATAACGATGCTCTGGTAACCGGCGAGTTCGGCGCCTTCGAGTTTGACGGTGTAGCGCGCGGCCGGTGCGAAAGTGCTGCCTGACACGCGTACCGCACGGTCGCTGATCGCTTCGTAGCGGCTGTCAGTCAGATCAAGCGTACCGGAACACTCGATAAGTTTGTACGGATCGGCATTCTCGTAAAGGCTGTGCGAGGCGACGCTTTGCGGCGTGCAGTGGTATTTGGGGTTGGGCGGCTCGACGACAAAGTGATCGCGGCGCAGCCACGCAAACATGCAATCGGGTGAGGTGCGGTTTACGACGGCCGCCGCGCCGCATTCGAGTATCTTTGCGGCGTGCCAGGCAATGCCGGAGGGAATGCCGCGCATTTCCGGCAGTGCGGCGAAGATCGCGGTGTCGCTGGAGCGTCCGGCCAGTATGACGTCCGCGCCGCCGACGAGCGCACGCTGCCACGGCTCTGCGCCCATCATGCCGACGATGTGCGCGCTGCTGTCGATGACCTTTTCATTGAATTCGGGCGCAGGATCGAGCGGCGTGATACGGCCTTCGCGCAGGCGTTTTTTCAGATAAGCCTTGTCCTGCTCAGCGTGAATCAGCGCCAGCTTGAAGCTCAGTTTTTCAGCGGCGGCGATTTCCTTGAGGATTTCGTAACCCCAGGCCAGATGCGGATCGCCGCCGGCGGTGCCGACCGAGCCGATCAGCAGCGGAATTTTCAGACGGCGCGCGCCCAGCAGCATGAGGCGCAGATCGCGCTTTACCGCCTCGCGCGGGAACGCCGGTTCACCGCTGCCGAGATGGCTGGGGCCCGGGTCGGTCGAGCCGGCATCGCAACCGATAAAGTGCGGCTGTTGCGACAGGCCTTTTTCGAATGATTCTTCGAGAAATCCGGAGCCGCACACGCCGTTGGGCGCGAGCACGCGGATTTCATCGCTAGTGGAGTTGTTCACGACAGTTCGAATCGCGGAATTACAGGAGCACGCAGTCTAAGGGATAGGATGCTTTATTCGCAATACATCCGATCATTTGATTCCTTGCTTGACAGCGCATGAAGGCGCCGATATTTTGCGCTGGATCATGAGTAAAAAACTATCCAACCAATTTCTCGTCTCATTGCGGTGTTGCGCGTTTGGCGCCGCTTTGCTTGCAGCGCTGCCGGCCATAGCCGCAGACACGTACCCGCAGCGGCCGATCCGGCTGATTATTCCCTATCCGCCGGCGGGGGCGGGCGACATCGTCGGGCGCATGCTGAGTTCGCGGTTAGGCGAACGTCTCGGTCAGCAACTTGTGATCGATAATCGCGGCGGCGGCGGGCAGGTCATCGCCACCGAAATGACAGCAAAGGCCGCGCCCGATGGATATACGCTGCTGCTTGCCAGTGCGACGCACGGTGTCAATCCGGGCCTGCGCGACAAGTTGCCCTACGATTCGATCCGGGATTTTTCGCCGATCACGCTGGTGGCCAGTTCGCCGCTGGTATTTGTTGCGCATCCCTCGCTCGGCGTAAGTACTATCAAAGAGCTGGTTGCCGCAGCGAAAGCCAAACCGGGCGCGATCAACTATGGTTCGTCAGGACCGGGCACCGGTGGTCATCTTGCGGTCGAGCTTCTGAACTGGCTCGCGGGCATCAAGCTTGTGCATGTACCGTACAAAGGGGCGGGGCCAGCCTTGATTGATCTGGTCGGCGGTCAGGTGCAGGTGGTGTGCACCAGCCCGTTGCCGGCAATGCCGCTGGTCAAATCCGGCCGCTTGCGTGCGCTGGCGATGACCGGTTCAACGCGCTCGCGTGCGGCGCCGGAGATACCCACCGTGGCCGAAGCGGGTTACGGCGCGTATCAGGCCAGCCTTTGGTACGCCTTGCTCGGCCCGGCGAAAATGCCGCCGGCGATTATCAAACGCCTGCACACTGATGCGGTGGCGGTCATCAAGTCGCAGGATATGGCCGACCAGTTACTGGCGCAGGGCGCGGAGGGAATCGGCAACACGCCGCAGGAACTGGAAACGTTTTTGCGCGCGGATATCGAACGCTGGACCAGGGTAATCAAGCAGGCGCAGATACGCGCCGATTAAATATGACATTGGCCGGATTTTTTGCAGTAGGACTCGGCGCCGCATTTGGCGCCTGGCTGCGTTGGCTCTTTGGTATTGTTTTAAATCCGCTGTTCGCGAATATTCTGCTTGGCACGTTGACGGCAAATCTGGTCGGCGGTTACCTGATTGGTATTGCAGTCGAGTATTTCGTGCATCACGACAGCCTGCCGCCGGAGTGGCGTTTGTTCGTGATTGTCGGTTTTCTTGGCGGGCTGACGACTTTTTCATCGTTTTCGTCGGAAGCGGTCGAGTTATTGAGCGACCGCGATTTTCTCTGGTCTTTCGTGCTGGTGGCGAGTCATCTGCTTGGTTCGCTGGCGATGACTTATCTGGGCATACTCACTGTGCGCACGTTAAACGCATAACGGTCCCTCCTCAGCGGTTGATCAGCTTGCGCGCGGCGTAACTGAGTTCACCCGCGGTCATGCCGATCGGCCCGTCGCCGGCAGCAAGCAAAGCGTCGCCGGCTGCGCCATGCAAATACACGGCGGCGAGCATGGCAGATTGCGCGGATGCGCCTTGCGCAATCATGGCGGCAATCATTCCTGTCAAGACATCACCCGCGCCGGCGCTGGCCATGCCCGGATTGCCGCTGGTATTGATAAACCATTTGCCGTCAGGCGAGGCGCAAATGCTGCCGGCGCCTTTGAGCACGACGTGGCTGCGCAACCGTTCGGCAATCTCGATCGCCATCGCAACGCGATCGGCCTGTATCGCGGCGGTAGTTGAAGCGAGCAGACGCGCAGCTTCGGCAGGGTGCGGCGTCAGCACGTTTTCGCTGTCGCGTGAGCGCAATTGATTTTGCAATGCCGTGTCTGTCGCGATCAGATTGAGCGCATCGGCATCAAGCACCAGCGGCAGCGAATCCGCCAATGCACTTCTTAAGCAGTCGCGCGCTTCCTGCGTCGAACCGAGGCCGGGGCCGACTGCAAGGCAATTGAGATTGGTGATTGTTCTGATTTCCTGAATCGAGCGCAGCATCAATTCCGGCTGCTGCATATCCACGGCCGGTTTGTTTGCATCGAGCAGGCCTACATAAACGCGTCCGGCGCCGAGATGCAGCGCCGCGCGACCGGCCAGTAGCGCCGCGCCGACCATGCCACCGGCGCCGCCGATAATACCGACGCTGCCGTAACTGCCTTTGTGGCTGTTGGCGCGTCGCGCCGGCAGCGCCTCGCGCAAAATATTGCCGCCGATCACCGCGCCTTGCGCCGGTTTGATAGCTTCCGCGTTGATCCCAAGATCGCAGACATGAATGCGTCCGCAGTAATCAGGGCCATCTGCGGTCAACAGGCCGGGCTTCAAAGCGATAAAAGTTGCCGTGTGATCGGTTTCTACGGCGCAACCCAGTACACGGCCGCTGTCCGAAGCCAGACCGCTCGGTAAATCGAGCGCGAGTACCGTTGCGTTCATACGATTGATTGCGCCAATCAGTTCGGCATAGCGGCCGGAGATGTCACGCTGCAGGCCGATACCGAAGAGGCCGTCGACGATCAAATCCCAACAACCGTCGCGCGGAATGTCGGCAAGGCTGGTGTTGCCGCTGCTTTGCCACGCTTGATATGCGGTTTGTGCGTCCGCCGGCAGTTTTGCTGTTTCGCCGGCGAAAACCAGATCAACCTTGAAGTGCCATGCGCGCAGATGGCGTGCGACGACAAAGGCGTCACCGCCGTTATTGCCGGGGCCGGCGAGAACGAGCACACGGTCACCGCCGGCCAGCGTGCGTGCAATTTCCGCCGCAGCAAGTCCGGCGCGTTCCATCAAACCGGGCGATGGCAGATTCTTTGCCGCCGCAGTTTCGATTTCACGGATTTCTTCCGTGCGGTAGACCGGCGCATTTTCAGCAGACGAGTACATACGCCTATTTTACGCCGCGCAACATCACGGCATGCTGCGAGCGCAGACCGTTTCGGGTAAAATTCGGCTTTACGGACATCGTGCTGACTTCATGTCGCAGATTCTCAGTCTCCGCGGGCGCAACGCCTTATCCGGTTTCCGGGTCACCAAGCTTACCGAAGCGCTGACGCGCGCTGGCCTTCATCCCGTTTCGATTACCGCTGAATTTCATCACTTCGCCAGTATTACGCGCGCTTTAGGTAGCACCGAACGCGGTGTGCTCGAACGTATCCTGACCTATGGTCCGGCTGTCACTGAGGCCGCATCGCAAGGTGAATTGCTGCTGGTGGTGCCGCGGCTCGGCACTATTTCACCTTGGGCATCGAAAGCAAGCGATATCGCCAGACAGTGCGGTCTCGACGTGATCGAACGCATTGAACGCGGCACGGCGTGGCGCGTTGCGAAAGACGGCGGGGCCGCGCTGACTGCGCAGGATCGCGAGCTGCTGTTGCCGCTGATACACGACCGCATGACGGAGACCGTGCTTAGCGAACTCGCGCAGGCGAACGGGCTGTTCCGTCAGGTCGAGCCGCAGCCGCTGACCACGGTCGATGTGCTCAAAGGCGGCATCGCCGCGTTGCAGAGCGCCAACCGTTCGATGGGGCTCGCTTTATCCGAAGACGAAATCGAGTATCTGTGCAGCAATTTCACGCGCATCGAACGCAATCCGAGCGACGTTGAGTTGATGATGTTCGCGCAGGCGAATTCAGAACATTGCCGACACAAGATATTCAATGCCGACTGGGTGATCGACGGCAAGGCGCAGGACAAATCGCTGTTTGCGATGATTCGCCACACGCATGCGCAGCATCCGCAAGGTACGGTTGTGGCGTACTCGGATAACTCGTCGATCATCGAAGGCGCACGCGTAAAACGTTTTTATCCGGGCAAAGGCGGTGCTTACGCTTACGTCGAAGACGAAACGCATATCCTGATGAAGGTCGAGACGCACAATCACCCGACGGCGATTTCGCCCTATCCCGGTGCGGCGACCGGCGCGGGCGGTGAAATCCGCGATGAAGGCGCGACCGGGCGCGGCTCGCGGCCGAAGGCGGGGCTGAGCGGCTTCACGGTCTCAAATCTCGACATACCGGACTTTCGCCAGCCGTGGGAAACCACGAGCTACGGCCGGCCGGCGCATATCGCCTCGGCGCTGCAAATCATGCTTGACGGGCCGATCGGCGGCGCAGCCTTTAACAATGAATTTGGCCGGCCGAATCTGTGCGGTTATTTCCGCACTTTCGAACAGGTGGTCGCCGGTGAAATGCGTGGTTATCACAAGCCGATCATGATCGCGGGCGGGCTGGGCAATATCGCGGCGCGTCATTCGTTTAAGGAAATAATTCCCGCCGGTGGTTTGTTGATTCAGCTCGGCGGGCCCGGCATGCGCATCGGCCTCGGTGGCGGTGCGGCTTCGAGCATGCAGACCGGTGCGAATATCGCCGCTTTAGATTTTGATTCGGTACAGCGCGGCAATGCCGAAATTCAGCGACGCGCGCAGGAAGTGATCGATCGTTGCTGCGCGCTCGGCGACGCCAATCCGATTTTGTCGATACATGACGTCGGCGCCGGCGGTTTATCGAATGCCTTGCCCGAGCTGGTGCACGGCGCCGGGCGCGGTGGCCTGTTCGATTTGCGCGCGGTGCCGAGCGAAGAACGCGGCATGTCACCGTTGCAGATCTGGTGCAATGAGTCGCAGGAGCGTTATGTGCTGGCGATCTCGCCGGAGAGCCTCGATGCGTTCCGCGCCATTTGCGAGCGCGAACGCTGCCCGTTTGCGGTAGTCGGCACGGCCACATTGGAAGACCAGCTGACGGTGCGCGATGCGGTGTTCAAAAATGCGCCGGTCGACATGGAATTGTCGGTGCTGCTCGGCAAACCGCCGAAAATGCTGCGTGATGTTGCGCATCTTGCGGGCAAATCGGCCGCTTTCGATACAGCCGGAATCGATCTGCACGATGCTGCCATGCGTGTGTTGCGCATGCCGTCGGTGGCCGACAAAACTTTTTTGATCTCGATCGGCGATCGCAGCGTCGGTGGAATGACCGCGCGTGATCAGATGGCCGGTCCGTGGCAGACGCCGGTTGCCGATGTCGCCGTCACCTTGATGGGTTTCGATGAATACCGCGGTGAAGCGATGGCGATGGGCGAGCGTACGCCGCTCGCCCTGATCAACGCCGCGGCGTCCGGCCGCATGGCTGTCGGCGAAGCGATTACCAATATCGCCGCTGCACGGATCGAGCAGATCGGCGACATCAAGTTGTCAGCCAACTGGATGGCGGCGGCGGGGCATCCGGGCGAAGATGCTGCGCTGTATGACACCGTGCACGCGGTCGGCATGGAGTTGTGCCCGCAACTCGGCATCAGCATTCCGGTCGGCAAGGATTCGATGTCGATGAAAACGCGCTGGCAAGACGGCGCGCAGGCGAAGGAAGTGACGGCGCCTCTGTCGCTGATTGTGTCGGCGTTTGCGCCGGTCGTCGATGCGCGCAACACATTGACGCCGCAACTGCGCAGCGATTGCGGCGATACCGATATATTGTTGCTTGATCTCGGCTATGGACGTAATCGCCTCGGCGGCTCCGCGCTGGCGCAGGCTTATGCTCAAACCGGTGATATTGCGCCCGATCTTGATCACGCAAAAATGCTGCGCGCGTACTTTGATGCGATACAACAGCTGAATGCCGGTGGAAAGTTGCTGGCGTATCACGACCGTTCCGACGGCGGACTGTTTGCGACGCTGTGTGAAATGATGTTTGCCGGACGTTGCGGTGTTGCCATCGATATCAGGGTTGACGGTGCGGCAGCCTTGGCCTGCCTGTTTAATGAAGAACTCGGCGGCGTAATTCAAGTTCGTCGCGGCGATCGTGCGGCCGTGGAAAAAATAATTGCGGCGGCAGGCCTCGCAGACATCACCACACGTATTGGCGAAGCGCATGCCGGCGATGAATTAACGATTAATGCAGGTTCGGAGCCGCTCTATAGCGCCAGGCGCATTGATTTGCATCGCGCCTGGTCGGAAACCAGTTTTCATATGCAAGGCCTGCGCGACAATCCGCTCTGCGCGCAACAGGAATTCGATCGCCTGCTTGATGCCGCCGATCCCGGTATTTCGCCGCAGCTGACGTTTGATCCGGCGGAAGACGTCGCCGCGCCCTTCGTCAATACCGCACGGCCGCGCATGGCGATTTTGCGCGAGCAGGGTGTCAACGGTCAGCTCGAAATGGCAGCGGCCTTCGACCGCGCCGGTTTCGCCACAGTCGACGTTCATATGAGCGACATTATTGCCGGTCGCGTCAGCCTCAAAGAGTTCAAGGGATTCGCCGCCTGCGGCGGATTCTCGTACGGCGACGTGCTGGGTGCCGGCGAGGGTTGGGCGAAATCGATTTTGTTTAATCCGCGTGCGCGCGAAGAATTTTCCGCCTTCTTCCAGCACAGCGACAGCTTTGCGCTCGGCGTCTGCAACGGCTGTCAGATGATGAGCAATCTGCACGAGATCATTCCGGGTAGCGAAGCCTGGCCGCATTTCGTGCGCAACCGCTCCGAACAATTTGAAGCGCGTTTTATCACGGTTGAAGTAATGCCGTCGCCGTCGCTGTTTTTCGACGGCATGGCGGGCAGCCGGTTGCCGGTGGCAGTGGCGCATGGCGAGGGCTATGCGGAATTCACCGATCCGGCGCAACAAGAGCGCGCACTGGTGGCGCTGCGCTTTGTCGACAACCACGGCGCGGCGACCGAAACCTATCCGCTCAATCCTAATGGTTCGGGCGGCGGTGTCACCGGTCTCACTACAGCGGATGGCCGCTTTACCATTTTGATGCCGCATCCGGAACGCGTATTCCGCAGTGTGCAGAACTCATGGCATCCGCCATCGTGGGGCGAGCAGGGCCCGTGGTTGCGCATGTTCCGCAATGCGCGGCGCCGGGTGGGGTGAGGCAGAATTCAGGAATCAGGGTTCAGTAAATTTGAGTAAATAAAAACGGCGCACCGCGATGCGCCGTTTTTGTTGGAACTGAAGATGCTTACTCGATCTTCGCTTTGGCGCGCAGATCGGCAATCAGTTTTTGCACCGCCTGCTGCTGCATTTGCTGCTGGATGTTGTTCTTGACGTCTTCGAATGGCGGAATCTTGGTCGCACGTTCGTCGTCAAGCCGAATGATGTGCCAGCCGAACTGGCTCTGCACTGCCGGATCCGTGATCTGGCCTTTTTTCAGTTTCATCAGGGCGTCGCCGAAGGGTTTGACGTAACGCGCCGGCGCGCCCCAATCGAGATCGCCGCCGCGGTTCTTCGAACCGGTATCTTCGGATTTTTCACCGGCAATTTTTTCGAAACTCGCCGGTGCTTTTTTCAGCTGGGCGATGATTTGTTTGGCTTCGGCTTCGTCCTTGACCAGAATATGGCGGGCCTTGTATTCCTTGCCGCCGGCCAGTGTCTTGGCGTTTTCATATTCCTTGCGCATGTCGGCATCGCTGACCGGATTCGTGCGCGCGTAATCGCTGAGGAAGGCCTGGATAATCAGACTCTGGCGCTGGATTTCCAGCTGGCTGACCACGTCAGGCGTCTTGTCGGTGCCTTTCTTGACGGCTTCCTGCATCAGGACTTCGCGCGTAATCAACTCGTCACGCACGCGGCCGCGCAGTTCGGGGGAATCAGGCTGGCCTTGCGCGGCCGCACCTTTAACCATTGCGTCAAGGCGGCTTTGCGGGATCGCCGTGCCGTTGACCTTGGCGACGGGGTCGGCTGCTTGCGCGCATGCCGTTAAAGATATTCCGAAGCACAGCAACGCAACGGAAAGCCTGTGGGAAACGGATGAAATGTCCATGAAAATTCCTTGGGTCGAATTAAATTTCGTCGGGAGTATACGCCTTGATCGCAATCGCGTGTATCTCCCGTTGCAACATGTCACCGAGTGCCGCATAGATCAGGCGGTGGCGCGCCTGCTGCGATTTGCCTTCGAACTGTGCGGCCACAATGATCAGTTCGAAGTGACCGCCGCCGCCTTTGGCGCCTTCGTGGCCGGCATGTTTCGCGCTGTCATCGGAAAGTTCGACGCTGTCCGGATTAAGGATGGCGAGGCGCTGTTCGATGCGTTCTATGAGGTCATGACCGGAGTGTGAGGTATTCATTAGGGGCCTCTCCTTAAAACTCAGCTCGCAGCCGGCTCATTGCAGACTTTCGGGCCTGGCATAACGCATCAGGCGCCAGCCCTGCAGGAACGCCAGCACCAGCGACATTGCCAGCGTGCCGAAGACCTTGAACTTTACCCAGACGTCTTCGCTGAAAGAATAGGCGACAAAAAGATTGATGACACCCATGGCGCCGAAAAAAGCGACCCAGACATAGAGCCACTGATTCCACACCGGCGTTGGCGCATCGAAATGTTTTTCCATCATCGCGCGGATCGGGTTTTTGTGAAACCACAAATGGGAAACAAGCAGGGCGCCGGCCATGATCCAGTAGACGATGGTCGGCTTGATCATGATGAAACGCTTGTCGTGCAACAGCAGCGTCATGCTGCCGAAGACGATGATGGCGATGAAGCTGATCATCAGCACCTTTTCGACCTTGCGGTGCTTGAACCAGGCCCAGCCGACTTGCAGCGTCGTTGCCACCATCATCGCCGCGGTGGCGAAGAAAATATCCACCGTGGCATAGGCGCCGAAAAAGACCAGCAGAGGGAACAGATCGAAGAGGGCTTTCATCGGCGTTGATTGTCCTGTACACAGGCGCCGATGTCCAATTCGATACTGCCCTTATTTACTATCAAATTTCAGCGAAGCCGAATTAATGCAATAACGCAGCCCGGTCGGTTTCGGCCCGTCTTCGAAAACATGCCCGAGATGCGCATCACAATGCTTGCAAACGACTTCGGTGCGCTTCATGAAATGGCTGCTGTCTTCCTCGACCGCGACATTTTCACCGGCAGCGGGTTGATAAAAACTCGGCCAACCGCTGCCGGAATCGAATTTGTGGTCGGAGAGGAATAGCTCGGCGTCGCAACAGATGCAGCGGTAAACACCTTTATCGTGGTTATCCCAGTAAACGCCGGTAAAAGCGCGTTCGGTACCCTTTTCGCGCGCAATTTGATATTGCTCCGGAGTCAGATCTTTTTTCCACTCCTGCGGCGTCTTGACGATTTTGTCAGCCATGCTGTTCTCCTGATATTCGATTGACTGCCGGATTGGTCGGGGCGGAGGTCAAAACCTTGCGTTGCAGATTCAAAATATCTTGCCCGGATTCATGCGGCCATCGGGGTCAAGCGCCTGTTTGACGCTGCGCATCAGTTCAAGTTCCAGCGGGTCCTTGCAACGCGCGAGTTCGGCGCGTTTGGACTGGCCGATGCCGTGTTCTGCGCTGATGCTGCCTTGCATGCTATTGACCACATCATGCACAACGCGGTTCACATCGATGGCATCGCGCGCTGCCGCATCGCTGCGTTCGCGCCCCGGCACGAAGGCGTTGTAGTGCAGATTGCCGTCACCGAGGTGGCCGAAGCAGATCACTCGCGTGCCGGGAAAATGCGCTTCGAGAGCAGCGCCTGCAGCACCGATGAATGCAGGGATTTTGCTGACCGCAACGGAAATGTCGTGGCGATAAACCAGGCCGGCGTCGCGTGCCGCGTCGGGTATCGATTCACGCAATTTCCACAGCGCGGCAACCTGCGCCTGGGTCGCGGCAATTGCCGCATCGTGTACGAGACCTTGTTCATCCGCTTGCGCCAATGCTGTTTCGATTTTGGCTTGCAGCGCCGCGTCATCACCGGAGTCGCCAAGCTGGGTCAGCACGTACCAGGCATGCGCCTGGTTGAACGGGTCGCGCGTGCCGGGAATATGCGCCAGCACCAGCTCAATGCAGGAACGCGAAATCAGTTCGAATGCAGTAACGCAATCGCCGCATTGCGCGCGCAGTATCGACAGCAGGGCGACGGCAGCATTGGGATCGGTGACCACAGCGAGTGCGACTGCCTGCGAACGCGGTCGCGGAAACAATTTGAGCACCGCAGCGCTGATGATGCCGAGCGTACCTTCGGCGCCGATGAACAGATGTTTCAGATCGTAGCCGGTGTTGTCCTTGCGCAGCGCGCGCAAACCGTTCCAGACGCGGCCGTCGGGCAGCACGACTTCAAGCCCTAGCACCAGATCACGCGTGTTGCCGTAGCGCAGGACATTTACGCCGCCGGCGTTAGTCGACAGATTGCCGCCGATCTGGCAGCTGCCTTCCGCGCCGAGCGACAGCGGAAACAGGCGGCCGGCATCAGCTGCTGCCTGCTGGATATTGGCAAGGATGCAGCCCGCTTCGACGGTAACCGTGTTGTTGAGTGCGTCGACATCGATGATGCGATTCATGCGCGACAGACAGATCACTATGTTTTGCCCGCCGGTGGCGGGCGTCGCGGCACCGCACATGCCGGTGTTGCCGCCCTGCGGTACCACGACAATTTTTTTCTCTGCACACAGCGCAACGGTTTTTGCCAGTTCGTCGCGATTCGCCGGACGCACGACGGCAACGGCCTTGCCGGCATAGATGCCGCGCCAATCGGTCAAATAGGGCGCGATATCGCCGGCGGCCGTCAGCAATCCGTTGGGGCCGACGATAGCGGCGAGTGCATCAAGCAGTGTGGTGGAGGTCATGCGGCGAAGTCCGGTAAAAGGCAATTATATCGGCGTCGGATAACGTTCCACAAAAACAGGCCGCCAATTTTTGTCTAACGGCCGGTTCGGCCAGGCAGACGTTCGAAGGCGGAAAACGCGCGTGTTATTATCGCAGTTCGTCGCTTTGGCGCAGGCAAATTCGCCGCTTTCAGCCGGATTTGCCGCGGTGCCGTCATTCTGAAAGAGTTCTGCCGTGCCCAAAACTGCGGAAATCATCGCTCACGCGCTGTATGAAGAGGGCGTTCGTTACGCGTTCGGCATTCCCGGCGGCGAAGTGCTTGAGCTTCTGGAAGCATTTCGCAAAACCGGCATCAAATTCATCCTGACCAAACATGAAATGGGCGCCGGCATCATGGCCGAAGCCTCCTATCAACTGACCGGGCGACCCGGTGTGCTGGTCGCCACGCTGGGGCCCGGCATTGCCAACACCGCAACCGCGGTAGCGCAGGCCATGCTCGATCGTTCTGCGTTGATCGTCATCACCGGCGAGGTTGCCGGCAATCTGAAGCCGATTTACACCCATCAGATTTTCGATCAGGAAGCGCTGCTGCGACCGCTGGTCAAATGGACGACGACGATTGCGCCGGCAAACGCGTTCGAACAGGTGCGCAAAGGTCTGGCGATTGCACGCACGCCTTTGCCGGGCGCGGTGCATTTCAATCTGCCCACCGACATTGCTACAGTGGAGCAGGCCGATGCGCGCAGATTCATGCCGGCTGTGGTGCGCACGTTGCCGCGGCGCGACGACCGCGCCGCCATTGAAGCCTGGCTGAAGAAAGCAAAGCGGCCGCTCGCGCTGGTCGGCATGGGCGTGCAAATCGACAACGCCGAACGTGAATTGAAGCGCTTTCTGGAAGCGTGGCGGATTCCGCTGGTCACCACCTACAAGGCCAAGGGCGTGGTGCCTGAAGATCACGCCTTGAGCGTGGGCGCGACCGGACTCAGTCCGGTAGTCGACAAAATTCACATGGCGCATGTGCGCGAGGCCGATCTGGTATTGACCATCGGTTTCGATCCGGTTGAATTGCGTGCCGACTGGATCGCGCCGTGGGACGAAAAAAAGGCAACGGTCAATATCGACCTCGTGCCGAACACGCATCACGTTTATCGCAGCGCCTGCGAATACGCAGGCAGCATCGCCGGTTGTCTGCAGACGTTGACGCAGGCGGCGCCCAAACGCGCGCCATCGCGCTGGCTGGATGCCGATCTCGACCGCTATCGCCGCACCATCATGCACGCGATCGAAAGCACGCCGGTAAAAGGCATGGGGCCATACCAGGTCGCCTGCGCCCTGCGCGAGGTGTTTCCACGCGACACCATCGCCACTATCGACACCGGTTCGCATCGCATACTGATCAATCATGTCTGGAAATCATTCGAACCGCGCCGGTTGCTGCAATCGAACGGGCTGGGCACCATGGGTTATGCACTGCCGTCGGCGATTGCCGCCAGCCTGCTGTTTCCGAAACGCCCGGTGCTGGCAATGATGGGCGAAGCAGGGCTCGATATGGTGATCGGCGAGATGGCCCTGCTGGCGCACCACAAACTGGCGCTGACCATCGTGGTGTTCCGTGACGACACGCTGTCGCTGATTAAATTGAAGCAGCAACGCATGAAACTGGCCGAAACGGGCGTATCGACCGGCAGCCCCGACTACGTAATGCTGGCTGAAGCCTATGGCGGCAACGGTTTTGTCGTCAACAACGTGGCCGAATTGAAAAAAGTGGCGCGTGTTGCCCTCAACAGCAAGCGTTTTACCCTGATTGAGGCGCGCATCAACCCGCTCGAATATCAGACGCAGATGTAACGGCAGTGGCGTTATGAAGGCGGCGGTCAGTGATAAGATGCTGGCTCCCCGGAATTGCCCGGAACAGATCGCTTCACCCGGAGGAGGTTGCAGTTGCTTACCGATAAAATTATTTTTGCCCTGACGCTGCTGCTCGCGGCCGTCTATTTCTACGCCACTTCGCAGATTCCCTCGCTGGAAATCGGCGATCCGCTCGGCCCGAAAGCGTTTCCCCGCATGCTTGGCATCGGCCTGCTGATTACGGCCGGCATCCTGTTGATGGAAATTCTGCAGGCACGCAAGGCGCCGCCGCCCGAAACACCGGCCGAACCGGTGGAACAACCGCAGTGGTTGTTGCTGGCCGGCGTGGTTTTTTGGATCGCACTTTATTTCGGCGTATTCACCACGCTGGGTTTTGTCATCTCGACAACCGTATTCCTTCTCGGCATGACCGCTTATTTCAATCGCGGCCGCTGGACGATGAACGTTTTAACCTCAGTGCTGTTTTCGGCCGGTAGCTATTTCATGTTCACCAAACTGCTCGGGGTTTCTCTCGCGCAGGGCCTGTTGCCGTTCTAAGAGGATCACATGGAAACTTTCACCCATATCCTCAACGGCTTTTCGGTATGCATGCAGCCGATCAACTTGTGGTACACCTTTGTCGGCGTATTCATCGGCACCATTATCGGCGTGCTGCCGGGCATCGGCCCGTCGGCCGGTATTGCGTTGTTGATTCCGGTTACGTACGGCATGAATCCGACATCGGCCTTGATCATGATGTGCGGCATTTACTACGGCACCAAATACGGCGGTTCAACCACGGCGATTCTGATCAGGACGCCGGGCGAGGCCGCATCGGTGATGACCTCGCTCGATGGTTATGCCATGGCGCAGAAAGGACGGGCCGGCGCAGCGCTTGCGGTATCGGCCATCGGTTCCTTTATTGCGGGCACTATCGGTGTCGTTGCCTTGACGCTGTTCGCGCTGCCGCTGGCCTCGATGGCGCTGAAGTTCGGCCCCGCTGAATATTTCTGCCTGATGTTGTTCGCCATGACCGCGGTGTCGTCGCTGACCGGCAAGTCGCCGGCCAAGGGAATGCTGTCAACGATACTGGGGTTGATGATCGCCACCATCGGCATCGATCTGCAAAGCGGGCAACCACGTTACACCATGGGCATTGCCGAATTCCAGGACGGCGTCGGCTTCATTGTCGTGGTGGTCGGACTTTTCGCCGTGGCCGAGGTGTTCCGCGGGCTCGAAGAAGTGCATAAAGGCACCGCGCCGCCGATGATCAAGATTTCCGGCAAATTATGGCTGACCCGCGAAGAATGGCGGCGCTCGATCGGCCCGATCTGGCGCGGCGGCATCATCGGTTTTGTCATCGGCGTGCTGCCGGGCGCGGGCGGTACGATTGCGTCCATCATGTCGTACACCACGGAGAAGCGCCTGTCCAAACATCCGGAGGAATTCGGCAAGGGCGCGATCGAAGGCGTGGCCGGTCCCGAGTCGGCGAATAATTCCGACACCGCAGGCGCGCTGGTACCGCTGTTGACGTTAGGCGTGCCGGGCGGCGGTGCGACTGCGGTGCTGATGGGAGCATTCATCATGTATGGCATCCAGCCCGGCCCCTTGCTGTTTGAGAAACGCCCCGACCTCGTGTGGGGTCTGGTCGACAGCATGTACATCGGCAACGTCATGCTGCTGATCCTGAATCTGCCGCTGGTCGGTTTGTTCGTGCGCCTTCTGTATATTCCGTCTGCCATTCTGTATCCGCTGATCGTCGCCATTTCGGTGATCGGCACCTATGCGATCAACGGCAGCATGCTCGATCTCTACATGATCCTGTTCTTTGGCATGGTCGGTTACGTATTCGACAAGGTCGACATTCCAGTGGCGCCGCTGGTGTTATCGCTGGTGCTCGGCGGCATCATGGAGCAGTCATTCCGTCAGGCCATGACCATCTCGGGCGCTGATCCGTCGATTTTCGTGAAGAGCGGCATTTCGATCACACTGATTGCGCTGTCGGTTATCTCGATTGCTCTGCCATTCATCCTGCCTAAAATCAAGGCGATGAAGGCAAACGACGTCGAAGAATGACAGGGTAGGCCCGCGTGCACCGCGTAACGCTTATTCCGGGCGATGGCATCGGACCGGAGGTCACACAATCGGCGCGCGATATCGTTGCTGCCACCGGTGTAGATCTGAGCTGGGAAGTTGCCGAAGCCGGCATGCGCGCTGGTAATTCCGGCGGCCATCCGCTACCGCCCGCGGTATTCGAATCGATCGCGCGCACCAAAATCGTCGTCAAAGGCCCGACGCAGACGCCGTTCGGAGATGCCTATCCGGTGCAGGTCGGTGATCGCATCTATCCAAGCGTGGCGATCGCACTGCGCAAGGAACTGAAACTGTTCGTCAACGTGCGGCCGGCGCGTAATTATCCCGGCATTAAATCGCGTTTCGACAATGTCGACATCGTGATTTTTCGCGAAAACAGCGAAGACCTCTACATCGGCAGGGAACGCATGGTCGATGCGGATACTGCCGAAGCCATCAAGGTGATCACGCGGCAGGCGAGCGAACGCGTAACGCGTTTTGCGTTTGACTATATGCAACGCACCGGCCGTAAAAAACTGACTGCGGTGCACAAATCCAACGTATTGAAGATGACTGATGGGCTTTTTCTCAAGTCAGCGCAAACAGTGGCGAAAGAATATCCGGCGTTTGAATTCGACGCGCGCGTGGTCGATGCCTTGTGCATGGAGCTCGTCATCAAGCCGGAAACCTTCGATTGCCTGGTGTTGCCGAACCTCTACGGCGACATCGTGTCCGACCTCGCGGCAGGGCTGGTCGGCGGCCTCGGTGTCGCACCGGGCGCCAACATCGGCGACGAGTGCGCCATGTTCGAAGCGGTGCACGGCAGCGCGCCGGATATTGCCGGGCAGGATCTCGCCAATCCGATGGCGGTGATATTGTCGGTCGTGATGATGCTGCGTTACATCGGTGAAGCAGTCGCAGCGGATCGCATCGACGCCGCACTTGCGCAGGTATTGCAGGAAGGCAAACAGGTCACACGCGATCTGGGCGGCACTGCGGGTACGCGCGGCATGACGCGCGCCATCGTCGATCATCTAAAAGCGCATCAGGTCTGAATCAGACCGGGGAGAATTGCATGAAACTGTTACGTTACAGCCGTAAGGGACAGAAGGCCGCACAGGCCTGCCTCGGCGTGCTGGTCGGCAACGATATGGTCGCCGATCTGCGCGCCGGTTATGCACGTTATCTGATTGAAGAAATCGGCAATCCGAAAGGGCGCGAACTGGCGGGTATTTTTCTGCCGCCGTACGTGGCGCAGTTTCTGCACGTCGGTCCGCCGGCGTGGGAAGCCCTGTCCGAGGCTTACGGCTGGTTGTCCGATCTGGTCAAGGCCGAGCCGAATGCCGCCGGTCTGAGCGGCGAAGACCTCTTCATCCCGCTGTCCGAGTGCCGGTTGTACGCGCCTGTGCGCGGCAGCAAGATCATCGCCGTCGGCCGCAACTATCCAGGCTATACAAAACACCAGGGCCGGCAGGGCGGCAAGGTACCGGCGGGTTTTATCAAAGTGCCGTCATGCATCGTCGGTCCGGGCCGCGATATTCTGAAGCCGGTGATCACCAAACGCCTCGATTGCGAAACAGAGCTGGCGGTTGTGATCGGCAAAAAATGCAAACATGTGCCGGAAGAACGCGCTTACGACGTGATTGCCGGTTACACCATACTGAACGACATCACGGCGCGCGACATTGCTGACATCGAACGCGATGCCGGCCATCCGATGCTGGGTAAAACCCTGGATACCTTCGCACCGATGGGGCCTTATCTGGTGACCAAGGTTGAAATTACCGACCCGATGAACCTGCGTATCCAGACGCGCGTCAACGGCGAACTGCGGCAGGACGGCAACACCAGCGAGATGATCCACTCGATACCGAAACTCGTGTCCTATATGTCGCAGATGACGCTGATGCCGGGCGACATCATATCCACCGGTTCGCCGGGCGGCGGCGGTCTGGCCAATCCGGCGTGGTATCTGAATGCCGGTGACGTCATCGAATGCGAGATCGAAAAAATCGGCGTGCTGGTCAATGCCGTCGTAAATGAGCCGCGCCCCGGCAGTGCGCGTAGTTGAGGCGGAAAATTACTCCAGCTTGATGCCGGTTTCGCGCACCAGCTTGCTCCACTTCGCCAGATCGTCGCGAATAAATTTCGTAAATTCTTCAGGCGTACTCTCCAGTGTTTCGGCGCCGAAGCGCGCAAAGCTGTCGCGCGTCGTTTTCAGGCGCAGCACTTTGAGCAGGGCAGCGTGCACCTTCGCAACAATGTCGGCGGGTGTTGCCGCCGGCAGCACAATACCGGTGACAGTACTGACATCGTAGCCGGGCACGCCCGATTCATGCGCTGTCTGCAACTCGGGCAGTTGCTGGGAGCGCTTCAAGGTCGTCACCGCAATGGCGCGCAATTTTCCAGACTGTATGTATGAGATCGACGACGACAGTTGATCGAAAAACACGTCAACCTGTCCACCCATCAGATCGACCAGCGCGGCGCCGCTACCTTTATAGGGAACATGAATAAGGCGGGTGCCCGTCATGCTCTGGAACAGCGCGCCGGCCAGATGATTGCTGCTGCCGCTGCCCGCGGAAGCCATGCTGATGCGATCGGGGCGCGCTTTGGCCAGCGCGATAAATTCACGCACGCTTTTTGCCGGCACCGACGGATGGGTTTCAATGACGATAGGCACCACGGTCGTCATCGAGGTGGTGGCGAAATCCCGCAACGGGTCGTAACCGAGTTTCGGATATAGCGCCGGTGAATTGGTCAGCGTGCCGCTGGAGCCGAGCAGCAGGGTATAACCGTCAGCCGGCGCTTTGGCCGCGACTTCAGTGCCTATGGTGCCGCCGGCGCCGCCGCGGTTTTCAACGACAATGGTTTGCCCGAGCGCTTCGCTGAGGCCGGGTGCCAGCGTGCGTGCCGTGATGTCGATGTTGCCGCCCGGCACGTAGGGCACGATGATGCGAATCGGTTTTTCCGGATAGGCCGCAAGCGCCGGGGCGGCCGCGGCGACAAGCAAAAACGGAATTGCAATGGTTGTTCGCATGTCTGCCTCCGGTGAGAATGTCGTGCATGGTAGAGCAGGCGGTGCGAACGGTGCAAATTCAGTACAATCGGCAAACCATCTTTACGGATAGCCGCGACGCCATGATCCCATCGCAACGACTCGCATACTCCGCCAGTATCGACCGCCCACCGCTCAAGCTGCCGCGCGGCATTCGCATGATCGTCTGGCCTATCGTCAATGTTGAAGTGTGGGACATCGCGCGCCCGATGCCGCGCCAGGCCCTGCCGCCGCCGACCGGCATTACACAACTGCCCGACGTGCCGCACTGGGCCTGGCATGAATACGGCAACCGTGTCGGCTTCTGGCGCATGAAGGCAGTGCTCGATCGCCTGAAAATCACGCCGTCGCTGTCGATCAACGCGCGCGTCTGCCTCGACTATCCGCGCATCGCACGGGCCTGCCTTGACGCCGGTTGGGAGTTCATGGGGCATTCGTACGATCAGCGGCCGATCCACCTCGAGCCCAATCAGCGCGCCACTATCCGCAAGGCGGTCAAGGTCATCAGGGATTTCACCGGCAAACAACCGCTCGGCTGGCTGGGGCCCGGCTTTACGCAAACGCTGGACACGCCGGAACATCTGGCTGAAGCCGGCATCCGCTATATCTGCGACTGGCCGGTCGACGACGAACCGGTCGAGATCAACACAAAGAAAGGGCCTTTGCTGGCGCTGCCGTACAGCATCGAACTTAACGATATTTCGATGATGATCGTGCGCCACCAGCCGGCGAAGGAGTTCTACACGCGCTGCATGGACCATTTCGACCGGCTGTACGCTGAATCGAAACACTCGGCCAAAATCATGTCGATTGCGGTGCATCCCTATATCTCCGGCGTGCCGTACCGCATCAAGTATTTTGAGCAGGTGCTGGAAACCCTGCGCAAAAAGCCCGGCGTGGCGTTCTGGACCGGCGAACAGATCATGGACTGGTATCTTGATAGCGGGAAAAAGGTCAAACGCGGCAAGTGACGCCGGCCGGCCGGTTCGCCAGCGCACCGATTCACTTCCTGCTGCCATTTGGGGTAAAATCCGGCCACCCCGCGCGACCGGTTTCATAGCTGGAATTCATTACTGAATTTCAAGGAATTACTCGCTGGATCCATTCGGCGTCGGCAGGACCTCAGATTTGTTTCCACTAACAAGGAGCTTTTCCCATGGCAGCAGCTACCCCCTGGAAGACCAATGACTGGTTTGTCAGCGAATGGAACTACGCTGATGAAGTAACCAAAGATTTCAAGTTCGCCAAGAACGTCAAGATTCACGACATCACTTTGCGCGACGGCGAGCAGCAAACCGGCATCATCATGACGCTGGACGACAAAATCCGCATCGCCGAAGGTCTGGCTGAAGCGGGCGTGCATCGTATCGAAGCCGGCATGCCGATCGTGTCGCCGTCGGATGCTGAAGCGATCAAAGCCATCGTCAAGCGTAACCTCGGCCCGCAGATTTTCGCTTTTTCGCGCTGCATGAAAGAAGACGTACAACGCGCTATCGACACCGGCGTCAACGGTATCGTCATGGAAATCCCGTCCAGCCTGCACATGGTCGACATCGCCTACCGCTGGCCGATGGAACGCGCGATCGAAACTTCGATCGAGGCGACCAAATTCGCCCGCGATAACGGCCTCGAAGTGGTGTTCTTCCCGATCGACTTCTCGCGCGCCGAAATGCACTGGGTGCTTGACCTGATTGATCGCGTCGCCACTGAAGGTCACATGGATGCGCTGGCACTGGTCGATACCTTCGGTGTCGTGTCGCCGCACGCAATGCAATACTTCGTGCGCGCGGTTAAGAAACGCATCAACAAACGCCTCGAAGCGCACTTCCACCAGGATTTCGGCATGGGCGTGGCAAACACGATCATGGCGCTGGCCGAAGGCGTTGAAGTGGCGCACACCACGGTGCTGGGCGTCGGCGAACGCGCCGGCAACACGCCGATGGAAGAAACGCTGATGGCGCTGCGCACCATGTACAACATCGATACCGGCATCGATCTGACCAAGCTTACCTCGCTGGCCCGTCTGGTCGAACAGATCACCGGCGTGCTGGTGCCGACCAATAAACCGGTCGTCGGCAGCCAGTTGTATCAAATCGAGTCAGGCATTATCGCCAGCTGGTTCAAGAACTGCGGCGACAAGAACGCCACCGAACTGTTCCCGGTGCGCTGGAGCGCAGTCGGTCAACCGGCTGCCACCGTCGTCATGGGCAAGGGCAGCGGCATCGACTCAGTGAAGATGTGGCTTGAAGAAGGCGGCATCGAAGCGAGCGACGAAGAAGCGCTTGCGATCACTCACGAGGTCAAGAAATATTCGATCGGCACCAAGAAGCTGTTGACCGAAGGCGAGTTCCGCACTATTGCCAAGAAGGTTGTCGGCCAGCGCGCCAACGCCTGATTGGTAACACGCCCTTGAAAAGCCCGCGGATTTTTCCGCGGGCTTTTTTCATTCTTGAACGTTTGATTTTATGGCGCAGGCGCCTCGCCTGTGCGAAGCACAGGCCATTGAACGCAGGCCGCATTTTCGAAAATACAGCCTGCGCCACAACATCGTCACGCTTCTTCGCAACTCAAGCGTGAGAGTAGAGCGCCTTGCCGGCGACCGGCATTTTTGCAGTGAGCACCGAACCGCTGTACGAATCGACGATAAACAATGTTTTGCGGTCGGGACCGCCGTAGGCCATATTGGTCATGCGGCTGTTTTTGATCGTGGTTTGAATTTGCAGCAGCGGTGCGCCTATAGCATTGAACAGCCAGATGATGCCGACGCGCGGATGCGCCACCGCAAGATTGCCCTGTTCATCCATCGCCAGACCGTCGGGCCCGTGCATGCCGGGCAGCAGCGCAAACACACCGACCTTGGCGACGCCGCCGCCGGGTTTCAACGGTGCGTGCCACATGCAATTGGCGCGGGTCATGGCGACAAACAGAACCTTGTCCTGTGGATCAAGCACAATGCCGTTCGGGCTGTTGCCGTTGCTGATCAGGCAATCGATACGGCCGTCGGTGGTGACACGATAAACGCGGCCGGTCGGGTCGTGCGATCCGGTCTGCCCCTGATCAGTGAAATACAGGTCGCCGTTCAGCGCAAAGGTCAGATCATTGACGCCTTTGAAACTTTCCGAGAAACAATGCGTGAGCCAGGGTTCGACTTTGCCCGATTTCGGATCGAGCACCATGATGCCGTGTTTGTAATCGGCGATGAAGATGCGGCCGTCTTTATGGATGGCGAGCCCGTTCGGCCAGCCGTCGTATTCGGCGGCAACGTCGAATTCGCCCGCCGGCGTCATGCGCAGGATGCGGCCGAACGGGATATCGACCATATACAGATTGCCGGCACGATCGAAAGCCGGGCCTTCGAGAAAACAATCAATACCGGAACCCGGATGATTGGCGTCTATCCAGCTGGCTGCAACACCTTTTTTGCGCAGCGCAGTCGGTACGTTGGCAAAAACTTCGGCTTGCACAACCGGGGGTGCCTGAAAAAACATTTTTCAAAACTCCTGGGGTAATAGGGTGGACTTAATCCGCGCGTTCAAGATCCTTGATCATCGCCGCCATGAAACGGCCGACTTCGCCGCCGGTAACTGCGCGGTGATCGAAAGTAACTGATAACGGCACCATGCGATGCACCGCCGGTTTACCGTCAACCGCAACGACTTCATCGCGGATACGTCCGGCGCCGACGATGGCGACGGTCGGTGGCAACACGATGGGTGAGGCATAGCGCCCGGCGATCGGGCCGAAATTCGACAGCGTAATCGTATTGGCACGCAAATCTTCCGGCGGCACTTTGCGTTCGCGCGTTGCCTTGATCAGGCGCGGCAGTGCAAGCTTGAGATCATCAGCGCTGCGCTTCTCGACGCCGCGCAACACCGGCACCAGCAGGCCGTCCGGCGTATCAACGGCGATGCCGATGTCCACATTCGGCAACAGCCGGCGGCCAACCGCCTGACTGTCGTACCAGGCGTTCAGCGAAGGCTCGGCGCGGCAGGCCGCGACCAGCGCGCGTATCAGTCGCAGCATCACGTTTTCGCCACTACGCCAGGCCTGTATATCGGCGTCGTCCATCAGCGTGGCGGAGGCGACTTCGGCATGCGCCAGCGTCATGCTTTGCGCCATCACCTTGCGCACGCCGCGCAGCAGTTCCTGCGGGCCGAGTTCGGCGAGTATGCGCGCTGCGCGTTGCACATCGTTCGTGGTTATCAGGCCTTCGGCGCCGGTCGGCGTCACCATTGCAAGATCGACATTGAGACGGCGTGCCAATGCGCGCACCGCAGGCGTTGCCTTGATGCCATGCGCGAGCGGTGTTGCCGCAGGCGGCGCATCGGCAACAATGCCTTTGCCAACTTCGACCTTACCGACCACGCTGCCGGCATCAGCATCGTCGCCGCCTTCGAAGCCAACCAGCGGCGCACCAACGTGCGCCACATCGTGTTCACCGCCGAACAGGCGCTGGATTTTGCCGGTGAAGGGCGAAGGGATATCGACAATCGCTTTTGCCGTCTCCACCGAAACCAGCAGCGCATCCTGTTCGATGCTGTCGCCGGCCTTGACGTGCCAGCGCACGATTTCGGCTTCCTGCAGGCCTTCGCCAAGATCCGGGAGTTTGAAAATTTTCATGGGCGCTACTCTAGGCGAATTCGAGTGTTTTGCGGATAGCGGCGAGTATTTGCGCGCGATCCGGCAGGTAATGCCGTTCCAGCCGCGGCAGGGGCACGATGATATCGGCTGCGGTGACACGCACCACCGGTGCCAGCAGGGTCAACAAACCCTGATCGGCGAGTGTGGCGGCAATTTCGGAAGCGACACTGCAATGGTGCGGCGCTTCGGTCACGATCACGCAGCGGCCGGTACGCGCCACTGAAGCCAATATGGTATCGAAATCCATGATCTTCAGCGTCGCGACGTCAATGACTTCACACGACACGCCCTGCGCCGACAGCTCATCGGCAACCTGTAGAGTTTCGTAAACCATCGCCCCCCAGGTCACCAGCGTGACGTCAGTACCTTCGCGCAGCGTGAAGCAGGTATCGAGCGGCAGTGCAACGCCATCATCGACAACTTCTTCCTTGAACAAGCGATAGAGCCGCGTCGGTTCGAGAAACACCACCGGATCCGGGTCGCGGATCGCCGCCAGCAACAAGCCGTAAGCGCGCCGCGGCGACGACGGATAGACCACGCGGATGCCCGGAATATGCGCAAACATTGCGTCGGGGCTTTCCGAATGATGTTCGGGTGGATGGATGCCGGCGCCACAGGGTGTGCGCAATACCATCGGACAGCTCAAGCGACCGCGCGTGCGATGACGCATGCGCGCGGCGTGATTGACGATCTGGTCGATGGTCGTGTACGAAAAACCCGAGAACTGGATTTCGCATACGGGTTTCAAACCTTCGGCTGCCATACCTATGCTCATACCGGCGATCAGGTTTTCGGCCAGCGGGGTGTCAACGACGCGCTCCGGGCCGAATGTATCCAGCAGCCCCAGTGTCGCGCGGAATACACCGCCGTCGCGGCCGACGTCCTCACCGAGCACCACGACTTCGGGGTCGTCGTTCATCGCACGCGCCAGCGCGAGATTGACGGCTTCAACCAGCGTGATTTGTGCCATGGTTCTTCACGTGTTCAAGCAGGGCGGCGTGCTGCGCCGCTTGGGCCGCAGCCGGCGCTGCATAGAGTTGATCGAACATCTGTTCGGGCGGCGGTGGCGGTGTGTCGATATAGGCTTGCGCGGCAGCCTGCACTTCGCTGTTGCAGCTGCGCAGCAGTTCCTCCTCGTGCGTTTTGTCCCAAACGCCGGCGTTCGACAAAAAATTACGCAGACGCAGCAGCGGCTCGCGTTTCCATGCCTCTGCAACCTCTTCCGGCGGACGATAACGCGAGGCGTCGTCGGCGGTGGTATGGTCGGCGAGCCGATAGGTTACCGCTTCAATCAATGTTGGCCCATCGCCTTTGCGGGCAAGCATCATCGCTTCCTGCACAGCATGATGCACTGCAATCACGTCGTTACCATCGACCTGCACGCCGGGGATGCCCGCCGCGATCGCTTTTTGCGCCAGCGTTTCGGCCGCGCTCTGAGTCGAACGCGGCACCGAAATCGCCCATTGATTGTTGGTCACAAAAAATACTACCGGTAGTTTCCATGCGCCGGCGGCGTTGATGCTTTCGTAGAAATCGCCCTTGGAGGTGGCGCCGTCGCCGACCATGCAAACAGCGACACGCGCCTGTTTGCGCAGCTTCATCGCGTAGGCGACGCCGACCGCATGCAGGCATTGCGAAGCAATCGTGATGCTGACTGGAAAATCCCGGCGCGGACCGGCGAAATCGCTGCCACGCTCGTCGCCGCCCCAATACAGCAGCAATTCGCGCATGGTCACGCCGCGCAGCATCTGCACACCGTTGTCGCGATAGGTGCAGAGAAAGACATCTTCAGGGCGCATGGCGTAGCCGATGCCGGCGTCAACCGCCTCCTTGCCGAGTAGAGACGCATAAGTGCCCAACTGACCGGTACGCTGCAAAGCGATCGCCTTCGCATCGTAAGTTCGCATCAGCACCATTGCTTCATAAAACGGAATTAGTGCGGCAGGATCGGTGGCAAATGCCGGCAGCGGCGCCAGCGCGTGGCCGCGCTCGTCGAGGAACTGCTGGTATTCAATACGGAATGTGGCGGCAGTGGTCACGAGTCAGAATTTCTTTCGAGCATTCTAACGCTAAACAGCTGGGCGTCATGCTGAAACGGTTGCGATGCGCGGTGTGCTTGTGCATCATCGGCCTGTATGGCGAATTACTCAAAACGCATCCTCATCACCAGCTTCGGTTCGCTGGGCGATCTGCATCCCTATATTGCAGTCGCGCTGGAGCTGCAGCGGCGCGGACACCGGCCCTTGCTCGCGTCATTCGATCTGCATCGCGGCGTGGTGGAGGCGGCGGGACTGGAGTTTCGCGCGATACGCCCCGGCCTCGAGGTCTTCGGTGACCTGGAGTCGGTGGTGCGCAAGCTGTTCGGTTCGCTGCGCGGTGCGGAGTACATGATCCGCGAAATATTCATGCGGCATTTGCACGATAGTTATGCCGACACGCTGGACGCGGCACGCGGTGTCGATCTGATAGTGACGCATCCGCTGACGTTC
>JANYDY010000109.1 GCA_025363435.1 Betaproteobacteria bacterium | reverse complement strand
AGCACCACCGGCAGGAACCGCGGGCTCATGTTGACTGATTTAAATCGTGCCATCGTTAACTCCATCACGGATTGATGGATTAACGATTCATGCAACCTTAACGGGGACCGTTAATTCGACCTTTTTGCACAGCCTCAACGTTGCCTCAGAGCGTTTTGACATGAAATTCGGCGCGTTCCTGCGCGTCGAGTTGCGCCAGCAGGCCGGTTTCCCACGCCAGATATTGCAGCATCGCTGCGCGATTGCCGGCGTGGCGATCGTGCACGAAAAACAGATGGTCGATGCATTCTTCGTCGGCCGGTTTTTCCGGTGACGCTTCGGTTTTGAAGCCGGCTTTGCTCCAGGCGGTGACGCCGCCATCGAGTAACTTCACATCGATTTTCCCGGCGTCGCGCAGTTCGCCTGCGGCCAGCTGGGCGACGCCGACGTCGTCGGCGATCAGCACCAGGGGGCCGGTTACCTTGCGCACGTCGGCGACAATTTTCGTGCGATGGCTCCAGCGCGTTGCCGGCACATGGGCGCGCCGGTAACTCATGCTGTAGTTGAGATCGAAGGCGGTGGCGCGTTTCGATTCGAGCGCTTGTTTCAGCGCAGTAGCGGAAATTTTCGGCAGCTCAGCCGGCGCGATCATGGGCGTGGCCGGCAGGCGCAGGCCTGAGCGTACGCCATCGGCAAGTACGCTGACATCGTAGCCAAGCTGCGCCAGCCAGCTGGCAACTACCGGCGCGCGTACGCCGTCATTGTCGATCAGCACGACGCGGGCGTGGCGCGCGGCGACCCACTGATCGGTTGCTTGTATTAATTGACCGCCGGGGGCATGCACAGTGCCGGGGATGGCGTCCTGGGCGAATTCCTCTGGTGTACGCACGTCACAAAGATAGGTGGTGCGTGTCTTGTCCCGCAGCCATGTGGTGACTTCTTTCGCTGTAACTTCACGCACACCGAATCGCTGCATCAATTTTTCCGCAGATTGGCGTGAAGACGGCAGCGTTGCCGCATCGATCGCAGCAGGGTAGCGGCGGGTCGCCTGTTTTTCCAATTTGAAATCGGCGAGATACCAGCCTTGCGTGCCGTTTTCGAGAGCAACTACTGGATTGGCGACGCCGAAATTGATCAATGTCTGCGCGCCGATGATGGAGCGCGTGCGCCCGGCGCAATTGACGACGATTTTCGTCGCTGGATTCGGCACTATGGTGGCAATCCGATAAGGCAGTTCCGCATTGGGGCAACAAATGCCGCCGGGAATATTCATTTTGTTGTACTCGGCAAACGGCCGGCCGTCGACGACGACGAAATCTTCGCCCGCGGCCTGCATGCGTGCCAGTTCCTGCGCCGTTATGCGCGGCGTGTGGCAGGCGTGTTCAACCAGTTCGCCAAGGGTTTTGCTCGGCACATTGACGCCGCGAAACAAGCCGTAGCCTGCGGCCTTCCAGGCGCGGGTGCCGCCGGCAAGCACGGCAACATCGGTGTAGCCGAGATGCATCAGTTTTGCCGCTGCGACCATGGCGATGCCCGATGCACCGTCGTCACAGAGTACCAGGCGCGCATTTTTGCGCGGCAGCAGCTGAAATATGTCGAGTTCGAGCCGGCTGTACGGCAGTGGCGTTGCGAACAGCAGGTGCGATTCGCCGAACTGCCCGGCTTCGCGTACATCGAACAACGCGATTTCGGCGCCGTCGTGCAGTATGGTTTTCAGTTCTGCGGGGCTTACATTCCTGATTGAGCTATTGGGCATGACAAATTCCGGGGGGCGGGTTAGCGAGGCGTTATTAGACCATCAGCAAGGGCATCGCGCTGACGATTCACGCGATGCCGGCGCAGCGGGTCTGGATTATCCACATCGCGGCGTATGCTGTAAGGTAATCACCGCTCGTCCGACCATCAATTTACGCAGATAATAGTCGATGGCGGGTAATTACGGAGGAGGGCGCGATGGAGGCGAAGACGCAGGCGCAAGGCGGGGACAGCAAGAAAGTTCATCCTCTGGCAATACGCATTACGCACTGGATCAATGTTTTTGCAATGTTGATCATGGTGACCAGCGGCTGGCGGATTTATAACGCCTCGCCGATATTCGATTTCAAATTTCCGCGCGATCTGACGTTGGGCGGCTGGCTGGGCGGCGCCTTGCAGTGGCACTTCGCCGCCATGTGGATACTGGTTATCAACGGCTTGATCTATGTTGCCTACGGCGTTATATCACGCCATTTTAAGGCAAATTTCCTGCCGTTGACGTTGCGCTCGGTGTGGCTGGAATTCAGCAACGCGCTGCGCGGCAAAATAAAACACGAACTCGGCGTTTACAACGCGGTACAGCGTGCCGCATACCTCGGCGTGCTCGGTGTGCTCATTGTGCTGGTGCTGTCCGGCGTGGCGATCTGGAAGCCGGTGCAATTTCACTGGCTTGCTGCTTTGATGGGTGATTTTGAAGGCGCGAGGGTGGTGCATTTCGTTGCGATGGCGCTGGTGGTTCTGTTTGTTATCGTGCACGTCGTCATGGTGGCTTTGGTGCCGCGCACGCTGCTGCCGATGTTTACCGGACGCGCGTCCACAACCGGACATGGAGGCTGATATGAGTCGCAACGAAAAATTTGATCGTAATCTGGTTGCGCCAGGTCGCGAAATCATCAAGCTCGAGCGCAGAATATTCATGAAGCAGGGCTTGAGTCTTGGTGCGCTGACCATGCTCAGTGGCTGTGACGTGACCGACGCCGACAGCGTGCAAAAAGTGTTGTGGACGATGTCGCGCTGGAACGACGGCGTGCAGGCGGCCATATTCGACGTCAATAAGCTCGCGCCGACTTTTCCGGAGAGTGCGATTACGCAACCGTTTCCGTTCAACGCTTTTTACGCCGAAACCGAGGCGCCGCGCGTTGACGGGTCGAAATTCAAGCTGGAGATCGGCGGGCTGGTGCGTGAAAAGGCGGCATGGAATCTGGAGCAGTTGTACGCGCTGCCGCAGACCAGCCAGATCACACGCCACATCTGCGTCGAGGGCTGGAGCGCAATCGGCAAATGGACCGGTGTAACCTTCAAAACGTTTCTCGAACGTATCGGCGCCGACATGACGGCGAAGTACGTCGGCTTCAAATGTTCAGATGATTACTACACCAGCATTGATATGCCGACTGCCTTGCATCCGCAAACCCAGCTTACGTTCAGGTTTGCCGATCAGATATTGCCGGTGAGTTACGGTTTTCCGATGAAGCTGAGGATACCGACCAAACTGGGCTTCAAGAACCCGAAGCACATCGCGGCGATTTTCGTCACTAACGACAATCCCGGCGGCTACTGGGAAGACCAAGGCTACAACTGGTTCAGCGGTTCCTGAGGATCAGGATTTTTTGGCGTGGCCACCGAGCAGGGCGGCGGTTTGGCGGCGCAGCGGCGCGCGTATGGCAGCAGTGGATTTTTCCGCTGCGGCGGCCGGTGTTCCGCTTGATTTTGGTTCGTAGGGTTTGCTGAAATCGAAGCCGCCGGCAACCGGTTGCGCTGCGGGTTTTGCGGCCTGTACCGCATGCAGATTCGAGCGTGCCGGACGATGCTCTGCGGCGCTGCGTTCTTCATGATGGCGCGGCGCGCGCGCGCGACCGCTTGAAAGCTCCGGCATCGGCAGCCGTTCAAGCTTGCGCTTCAATTCACGCTCAATGTCGTCGAGCATGCGTTTTTCGTCAGCGCAAACCAGCGAGATCGCTTCACCGGGGCTGCCGGCGCGGCCGGTGCGGCCGATGCGGTGGATGTAGTCCTCGGCGGCGTACGGCAGTTCGTAATTGATCACGAACGGCAGTTGTTCGATGTCGAGTCCGCGCGCCGCGATGTCGGTTGCCACCAGCACCTTCATGCCGCCGTTCTTGAATTCGTCCAGCGCCTGCATGCGTTCGCCCTGGGTGCGATCGCTGTGAATTGCCGTTGCAGCGACACCGTCACGCACCAGTTCACGCATCAGGCGGTTGGCGTCGCGTTTTGTGCGCACGAACACCAGCACCTGCTGCATGTCGCGGCTCTTGATCAGGTGGGTCAGCAGCGCGCCTTTGCGTTCGGCGTCGACTTCATACATGCGATGGGTAACCAGATCGGTGGGCGCATTGCGTCGCGCGACTTCGATCGTTACCGGCGTGCGCAGCATCTGATTGGCCAGTCGTTTGATTTCTTCCGAGAACGTGGCCGAAAAAAGCAGGCTTTGCCGTTCGTTCGGCAATAACGAGAGGATGCGTTTGATATCGGGCATGAAACCCATGTCGAGCATGCGGTCGGCTTCGTCGAGCACAAGAATTTCGACGCGGCCCAGATTCACGGTTTTTTGTTGCACGTGATCGAGCAGGCGACCCGGTGTTGCTACCAGTACTTCGACGCCCGCGCGCAGCGCTTTGATTTGCGGAGTAATGTCGACGCCGCCGTATACCACGGTCGAGCGCAGGGTCAGATATTTTGCGTAAGCACGAACGTTTTCTTCAACCTGCGCGGCGAGTTCACGCGTCGGTGTCAGGATCAGCGCGCGGATCGGATGGCGTGCGGGGGAGGGGCTGGCGCTCTGCTGGGGCGCGAGCATTTGCAGAATCGGCAGGGCAAAGCCGGCAGTTTTGCCGGTGCCGGTCTGGGCGCAGGCCATCATGTCATGCCTGGCGAGGACCGGCGGAATTGCCTTGATCTGGATCGGCGTCGCCTCGGTGTAACCCTGATCGGCGATTGCACGCAACAACTCGGGAATCAACCCGAGCGACTCAAACGACATTGAGAAAAACTCCTGGGTTTCGGCGTACGCGCGCTACTTGCTCTACGGCGTTCACTGGGTAATACAGACGGCGGCTACGGCGCATTTGCAACTGCCCGCTGCTCACCGCAATGGACAACATCTTCCAGCATTGCTAAGCACTTGTTTTGCCATTATATACTGTCCCCGGCGGCTCCGCCAGAGATGTTCGTGCCAAGCCCTCACCGGGCCGGTTGGTGACGAGGTCAGGCGCGCGGTCGACACCGCAGCGGACCGGGGCGGGGGAGGTCTATATCTTGCTGCAAGCCGCTTGCTTCATTGAAAAATAAACGGATTTTCCACATAATCACAGTTGATTCCGGATTCTACCGGTATGGCATTTCCGGCTTAGAGGAAAACCAGTGGCTATTTTGGTTCATTCAAACGAAATCGCGCGCGCGGCGGCAACGCCGGCTTTTCCGTTGATTTTGACCTTGGATATCAATGGCGTTCCGCATCGCTGGATCACCTGGCAGCATGCCTGCTTTTATTACGCCAAGAATCAGATTGCATGGACCGCCGGCGAGGATGCTTTTACCGTCGTTGGCGGCTGCAACCGGGTCTCCGGCGAGCGTTCGAAAATTACCGCCAGCAGCATCATTGCGATCAAGGGCAAGGCGATGGCGACGCGCGCTTTCAGTCAGGTGCCGCCGCTGAACAATCGCGAACTGTTTCACCGCGACCGTTATCTCTGCGCCTATTGCGGCCACCTGCTGCAAGGCGCGAAACTGACGCGCGATCACGTTGTGCCGTTTTCACGCGGCGGGCGCGACACCTGGATGAATGTGGTGACGGCCTGTCGCCCGTGCAACGAAAGAAAAAGCGATCGCACGCCCGAGAAGGCAAATATGGAGTTGATCTATCTGCCCTATGTGCCGAACCGCGCCGAGTATTTGATACTGACCAACCGGCGCATACTCGCCGATCAGATGGAATTTCTGACCCAGCACGTGCCGGCGCAAAGCCGGCTGCACCAGCCCGTCGCACAATAATTCAACCGCCGCGTTTGCGCATTGCCAGCATGACTTTCATGGCCTCTTCGGGGCTGAGGGTATCCCGATTGCGCTCGCGGAATATCAGCCAGAACAATGCGCCGTTGACCAGCACCAGAATGACCTCGAGATAGAGGATGGTTGTCACGACAACGTGGTTGGCCTGGCGCGCGAATATGAAATAGAAGCCTTCGAAAGTCGGCAGTGCCGCATTGGTCATGGCAAAGACCGATTCGAACGGCGGAAACAGCAGAATAACGACGAGATTGATGGCGACGAATATCAGGGTCGCATTCTGCATGCTGATGCGGCGACGCGTAACGACGGACTTGTTGTCGCGCAGCAAGAGCAGTGCGATACAGGCATTGATCAATACGACGATGATTTCAAGGTAGAGCAGGCTCAGGTTGAGCACCATGCTGCCGGTATGGCGCGGATAAAATTCGAAGCCGCTGAACACCGGGATTTTGGTGTTGGCAATCGAATAGGTGTCAAACGGCGGGAACAGCATGATCAGCAGTATGTTGCCCGCTGCAAAGGCCAGTGCAATCGCCTGATTCCTGTTCATAACCGTGTCCGTGCCGGGCGCGCCGGTTCAATTCCGAGGCAGCCATTATAGGCGATTCAACCCCTGCCAAGGTGTGACCGGCGGTTAGCGGCAGGCGCTGCTCAGGGCCTGCAATACTTCACCGCTGCGCGGGTGCTGTACGAAGGCGGCGAGGTGCAGGTCGCGCGATTTCCACTGTGGCGCGATCCGGATGCTGACGTCATGGGTGAGTCGGCCGTCGCCGTCCAGCGCAACAGGATTGCTTAGTTCACGCACGACAAAATCATGTTTCAGCAGCGCGCCCTTGTTTTCCCCGGCTTTTACGGATGTCACCAGATTGTTTTCGTAGAGCGCGACAAAGACCTGGGCCTGCCGCGCATCAGTATCGGCAACCCGCACTTCGACCCGCGCATCAATCTGGTTCGGCGTCTGTACCTGATTGATGCGTATGGAGGCGCGCGGCGCCAAGCGGTTGATCGATTTCGCCTTGCTGTCAATATCCTCGATGAGCAGCGGGCGTTGATAGCCTCGTCCGTCGAGCAGCAGTTGCGGCGTTACGACAAAGCTGGCGCCGCGGCGTTTACTGTAATCACGCTGACGGTCGCTGAACTTTGCCTGCGAAAACGGATCGCTCCAGCCGAGGTAATTCCAGTAATCGACATGAAACGCCAGCGGAAGCAATGCGCCCGGTACCAGTTTTTCCGCGGAGAGTTTGCTCAGCCATTTATCAGCCGGCGGGCAACTGCTGCAACCTTCGGATGTATACAGTTCAAGCAGGGCCACGCGCTGCTCGCCGCTGGCGGCGCTGCATTCGACGGCGCTTGCATTGGCGATTTGCAATAGCATCAGGAAAAGCGCAGTGGCAGCGCAACGCGCACGAATTTTCAGACTGGTGTTGGACATGGTTTTATTCAGTCGCAGATATCCTGTTTTAATTACAAGGGCAGGGGCATTCTGGTAGAATTTCTCTTTTCCAACAAACGCTTGCCGCAGATATTTGTTTGTCGCAGCAACCTTCATTGAATAATCCCGATCTGCATTGTCACTCCACCGTGTCCGACGGCACGGTTGCGCCGACCGCACTGCTAGCACGCGCCGCGCGGCGCGGTGTCGGGGTGCTCGCGTTGACCGATCACGATGATACCGGCGGACTTGCCGAAGCTGCGGCGGCGGCGCGTGAGCACGGTATCCGCTTTATCAACGGTGTTGAAATTTCGGTAACCTGGCAGGCGCAAACCATCCATATTGTCGGGCTCGGTATTGATCCCGGGAACAGCGTGCTGCAGGCCGGACTTGCGGCGACGCGCGCCGGTCGTACCGATCGCGCAAAACGCATGGCGGCGGTGTTCGACACCCTGGGCATCGGCGGCACGTTTGAGGGGGCGCTTCGTCTTGCCGGGAATCCGCGCATGATCAGTCGCACGCATTTTGCGCGCTATTTATGCGAGACCGGTCAGGTCAAAAGCACCAAAGATGCATTTCGCCGCTGGCTGGGGACGGGCCGTCCGTGTGACGTTGCGCAGGAATGGGCAGGCTTGAGCGACGCGGTGTCGTGGATCAATGGCAGCGGCGGCGTTGCCGTTATTGCGCATCCGGGGCGCTATAAGCTGGATCGCCCGCAATTGCGCGCGCTGTTGTCGGAGTTCCGCGACATCAGTGGGGCGGCGATTGAAGTCGTCACCGGCAGCCATCAAGCCCACGAATATTCGCTGTTTGCGCGCCACGCCGTCGAGTTCGGTCTGGCTGCATCCTGCGGTTCGGATTTCCATTCACCGCAGGAGAGCCGCGACCTCGGTGGCCTGCCGCCGTTACCTGCTGTGTGCGAACCGGTGTGGCGCCGGCCGGCCCTGGCCTGAAATGCGGTTTGCATAGACATGGCGCAATATTTCTCCATTCATCCGGATAACCCGCAGCTGCGCCTGATACGGCAGGCGGCGCAGATTCTGCGCGACGGCGGCGTCATAGCCTACCCGACGGATTCCTGTTACGCCCTCGGTTGCCATATCGGCGATAAAGCGGCGATGGAACGCATACGTGCAATCCGTGACATCGACGCGCGGCATCATTTCGCGCTGGTCTGTCGCGATGTCGGAGAAGCGGCCATTTACGCGCGCATTGATGACGTGCAGTTCAAGCTGTTGCGCGCCGGCGCTGTCGGTGGCTTCGCGTTTATCCTGCATGCGACGCGTGAAGTGCCGCGCCGCCTGTTGCACGAGCGCCGCAAGACCATCGGCATACGTCTGCCGGGGCACCGCGTTGTGCTGGCGCTGCTGGCTGAACTCGGTGAGCCGTTGTTGAGTTCTTCGCTGATATTGCCCGGCGATTTGCAGCCCTTGACCGATACCGATGAAATACGCTCGCGGCTTGAGCACTCGGTCGATCTGGTCATCGATGCCGGTCCTTGCGGCGTGATACCGAGCACGGTGGTCGATCTGACCGGCCCGATACCGTTAATTACACGCGAGGGCGTCGGTCGCGCCGATCTGCTTGGAGTGGCCATTGGAGCTTAGCGTCGTACAGAAAATTGCCGTATTCACTCTGCCGGTTTTGTTTGCGATCACGCTGCACGAGGCGGCGCACGGCTACGTCGCGCGGTATTTCGGTGACATGACCGCTTATGCCGCAGGCCGCATCAGCCTGAATCCGCTGCGGCACATCGATCCGCTCGGTACGATCGTGCTGCCGCTGTTGACGCTGCTGCTGACACCTTTCATGTTCGGCTGGGCCAAGCCGGTGCCGGTCAATTTCGGCAACCTGCGCCATCCCAAGCGGGACATGTTGTGGGTTGCGGCAGCCGGGCCGTTCAGCAATCTGCTAATGGCGCTGGGTTGGGGTTTTTTGCTGAGAATTTCGCTTGGTCTGGCGGCGGACAATCCGGCGCAGGACTGGTTGACCGCCGTCAGTGAAGCCGGCGTGTTTGTGAATGTCATATTTTTTGCGCTAAATCTGTTTCCGATTCCACCGCTGGATGGCGGGCGCATCATGGTCAGCCTGCTGCCGCACCGGCTGGCATACAGGTTTGCCGCGATTGAGCGCTACGGTTTCCTCATTTTGCTCGCCCTGTTATTTACGGGCATACTTGGCACGCTGCTGTCGCCGCTCATATCGATCACGCTGTCTGTCATCGCCGCCGTCTGTGGAATACCCGCCGGAGGATTTTCGTAAATGACCGGATCAATTTATTAACCGGCGCCGCCGTCAGGATTCCAGGAAATCGCATTATGTTCATCGATCGCGTTTTATCAGGCATGCGCCCGACCGGCGCGCTGCATCTCGGCCATTATCATGGCGTGCTGAAGAACTGGCAGCGGCTGCAGCACGAGCACGAGTGTTTCTTTTTCGTCGCCGACTGGCATGCGCTGACGACGCATTACGACAGCCCGGAACTGATCGAGCAGCATACTTGGGACATGGTGATCGACTGGCTGGCGGCCGGCATCGATCCGTCACAGGCAACGCTATTCATACAATCGAAAGTGCCGCAGCACGCCGAGTTGCATCTGCTGCTGTCGATGATCACGCCGCTGGGTTGGCTGGAACGCGTGCCGACCTACAAGGATCAGCAGGAAAAACTCACTGACAAGGATTTGTCGACCTACGGCTTTCTCGGCTATCCGCTGCTGCAAAGCGCGGACATTCTGATTTACCGCGCCAATCGCGTGCCGGTCGGCGAGGACCAGGTGCCGCATATCGAATTCACCCGCGAAATCGCGCGGCGCTTCAATCATGTTTACGGCCGCGAGCCAGGCTTCGAGCAAAAGGCCGAAGCGGCGATCAAGAAGCTGGGTTCGAAGCGCGCCAAACTCTATCGCGATTTGCGCACCAAATATCTCGAGCAGGGCGACGCTGTGGCACTGGAAGCGGCGCGTGCATTGCTCGAAAAAGCGCAGAACCTGGCGCTGGGCGATCGCGAACGACTGTTCGGTTATATCGAAGGCGGCGGCAAGGTTATCCTGGTCGAGCCGCAGTCCTTACTGACCGAGGCGTCAAAAATGCCCGGCCTCGACGGGCAGAAAATGTCGAAGTCGTATAACAACACCATCAGCCTGCGCGAAGATGATGACACGGTGACGAAAAAAATACGCACCATGCCGACCGACCCGGCGCGGATCAAGCGCACTGATCCGGGCGACCCTGCCAAATGCCCGGTCTGGCAATTGCATTGCGTGTATTCCGACGAGGCGCGGCGTGAATGGGTGCAGCAGGGCTGCCGCAGTGCCGGCATTGGCTGCCTCGAATGCAAACAGCCGGTGATCGAAGCGGTGCTGGCGGAACTCAAACCGATGCGCGAGCGCGCACAACGCTATGCCGATGACCCGACGCTGGTGCGCAGCATCGTCGCCGACGGTTGCGAGAAGGCGCAAAAGCTGGCCGAGGAGACGATGCGGGATGTGCGCGAAGTGATGGGCCTGCGCTACACCTAGAGGCCGGTTGCGGTAGTAGGTTTCGCGCGCAATTCACGCTAAAATGCCGCATGCTTCATTTGATACAAAATTTTCCGTATAGCTGTTGCCCGCAGCAGCAGGTTTCGCTACTGCCCGGCCTGAATGCGGGGTTTATCCTGTGAGCGAGGCGGTGACGACTGAAATTGCCGCGCCGATCGCGCGCTACCGCGGCGAGCCGGTACTGCAACTGCCGCTGGACCTCTACATTCCGCCCGATGCGCTCGAAGTTTTCCTCGATACCTTTGAGGGGCCGCTCGATCTGCTGTTGTATTTGATCCGCAAGCACAATCTCGATGTTCTGGATATTCCGATGGCGCGCCTGACGGCGCAATATCTCGAATACGTCGAGGTCATGCGGCGCAAAAGCCTGGAACTTGCCGCCGAATATCTGGTCATGGCGGCGGTGCTGATCGAGATCAAGTCGCGCATGTTGCTGCCGCGGCCGCCGAGTGTTGCGCCGGATGAAGAAGATCCGCGTGCGGAACTGGTGCGGCGCCTGCTGGTATACGAACAAATGAAGCTGGCGGCACATCGTCTCGACGAATTGCCGCAGGTCGGCCGCGATTTCATGCTGGTGCAGGTGTGGATCGACAAGGAAGCTGACCTTGCCTTGCCCAGCGTCAATGCGGAGGATTTGCATCAGGCATGGTTGTGGCTGCTGCAGCGCGCCAGCGTGAATAAACATCATCGGGTGACGCGCGATCAGTTGTCGGTGCGTGAACACATGACGATGGTGCTGCGGCGTTTGCAGGAAGTGAGTTTTCTTGAATTTACGCAGCTGTTCTCGCAGGAGGACGGCGTGCCCAAACTTGTTGTTACCCTACTGGCGATACTGGAACTTGCGCGCGAATCGATGATCGAGGTTACGCAGCAGGAGCCCTACGCGCCGATTTATGTAAAGCTGACCCATGGACTCTCCGTCGTTTGACATTGAACACGTAAAGCACGTCATCGAAGCCGCCTTGTTGACGGCCAGTGAGCCGTTGCAACTGGCTGATCTGAAAAAACTGTTCGATGATGAATTGGACAACGATGCATTGCAGGAAGCGCTGACGGAAGTCGCGCAGGCCTGCGAAGGCCGCAGCATCGAGCTCGTCAACGTTGCCAGTGGCTGGCGTTTTCGCACGCGGCCGGAATACCAGCGCTTTCTCGATCGCATGAATCCGCAGAAACCGCCGCGTTATTCGCGGGCGGTTCTGGAGACGCTGGCGATCGTTGCCTACAAGCAGCCGGTGACGCGCGGCGACATTGAGGATATACGCGGCGTCGTGGTGTCGACCAATCTGATCAAGGCGCTTGAAGCCCGTGGCTGGATCGATGTGGTGGGTAACCGCGAAGTGCCGGGCCGGCCCGAGTTATTCGCGACGACGCGGCAGTTTCTCGACGATCTCAATCTGAAGGCGCTGACCGATTTGCCGCCGCTGGACGATCTTGGCCAGTTGATCGAAACGGTTGCGCCCGGCGCACGGGTTGGCGGCGAGTTCGGCGCGGAAGCGGGCGACGAGGCGCTGTCGGCGGATGGGGAAGAAACGGGTATTGACGCACCTGCGGATATTGCGCCGGAAACCGGCCCGACTTTGAACTGAGGTCCGTTGCTGCGCGGCGCCGGTTAATTGAGGTCCAGCGCGTATTTCCTCAGTTCCGCCAGCGCCACATATTCAAGCATGGCTTCGTGCGTAGCGGCGAGCACCAGTCGTGGCGCAGCGCCGGCCTGCAGCGCTTCGACCCAACGCAATGCGCACAGACACCAGCGGTCGCCCGGCTTCAACCCGGCAAAACCGAATTCCGGGTGCGGTGTGCTCAGATCATTGCCGCGCGACCGGCTGAACGCCAGAAATTCGGCTGTAACTTCGGTACAGACCACATGCGCGCCGACGTCGTCGGCGCCGGTATTGCAGCAGCCGTCGCGATAGAAACCGGTCAGAGGGTCGCTGCTGCAGGGCTGCAATAGCCCGCCGAGGACGTTTTTAGGGATGTTGTCGGAGTCTCTTTGCATGGTTTTACCGACCTGGGAGAGTGCCTCAGTCTGCGGCAATCGGGCCGGAATTTCAACGGTCGGCCCGGGCGTTCCGCTTGCTGAATTGCCGCCGTTCAGTGCTATCATGCGCCGTTCGTGTTTTACCATTATAAAAAAGCATGTCTGAGGGGCGATGGGTCGTCTGAAGTTTTTACCTTTAATGGTGCCGTTACTCGTGGGTGGCGCGAGCATTGCCGCCGGATTAGATCCCTCGAATGTCGAATCGCTGACTTCGCCTGCGGCTAATCTGCCGTGGCAGCCGGGTCAGCCATTGCCGGCGCTGACGCGACCGGACAAGGCGCCGAGCGTTCCCAAGCAGTTTACGGG